>JASHYW010000728.1 GCA_030042885.1 Streptosporangiaceae bacterium
CTCCCAACGCGCGCAACGCCCTGCTCATTCTCGGCAGCCCGCCCGCCGGGCAGGCCACCGGGCCCCTGTGTGACCCCGGAACCGGCCGCCGGTACCGCGCCAGCACCGTGACCCAGCCCGCGTGCGCGGCCACCGGCTGCATGGCAGCGCCGATCCGGCCCGGCCGTGCGCGCTCGGGTGCCTTGCACGGCGGCGGACCCATATCACCACGCCCAGTGTGCCCGGGGGCGAGGCCTCCCGGGCGCTGGCAGGTCTTCACCACGGTAGCCCCGCGGCCGCAGGCGGGCCTGCCCGGGATTGGCAGCCAGTAAGGGCCACCGAGCGTGACGCGTCTGAAGACCCGCGGGCGACCTCCCTGCCGAATCTACGCGTATCGCGGCTCTTGGCGGATGAGCGGCAATGGCACGCATAACATCCGGATCGGCAGTCACGCTAGCACACGCCGCCCGTACGCTATCCCAAGGTCGCGAAGACTTTTTTTCTTGACGTAAATAATTCACCGTATAGGTGTACAAAGATTCGCGATCATGACCTTGCCGGCCATTTACCAGGAAATGGCACGCTCGGCCCCCCGCTGGCGCTACGTTCACATCGACGGTGAGGGTTTCGGCGTCGGATAGTGGGATCGCGTTCGCGCTCATGGCGAATTGCAGGTGCGCCACGGGACCGGGCGCGGGCCCTGCCCTTATGTCAGTACGAGCATCCAGCGATAGTCTGCTGGCATGAACGGCGACGGGCTCCCAGCCGAGACCGAGCCCCCGGTCTCCGAGGACCTCCGGCAACGCGGGATCGACTACCTGCAGGAACTCTTGGCCAGCGGGAAAGTGGATCTCGACCGTTTTCAGACAGCCCTCGATGCATTGCTTGGGGTCCATACCCAGGCCGACTTCGCCTCGGTGGTTCGCAGCCTGCCGGCCCCCGTCGAATTCACTCCGCCCGCACGGCGGCGTCAGGAGCCGCTCGAGATCTCTACCTCGATGGGCGAGGTTCGCCTCGAGGGCCGCTGGCAGGTGAGTCGGCTCACCAAGATCGACACAGGTATGGGCGGCGTGACGATTGATTTGAGCCAAGCCGAGTTCGATGACTGGGACGTGGAGATTGTCGTCCACACCCATATGGGGACAATCACTGTGATCGTTCCCCGCGGCTTCGAGGTCCGGCCGGTGGGCAGGAGCGGCGTGGTCAATACCGCCCTCGAGCCGCCGATTCCGGGCTTTCCCGTCGTGCGGCTCAGTGCCACCTGCGACATGGGCACAATCCGCGTGATGCATCCGGCCGAGAAAAGGCAGCGCCGCCGGAGATGGCTTCGGCGACGCAGCAAAACGACACCCCGGCCATGAACCGGCAGCGACGACCCCTAGGGGATCCGCAGCCGAGAGCCGCTCATATCGGCTACGTGCGTGCCGCCTTACGAGGACTCTCATGCTGCCAGGGGACGGAGAACGACGTCTGCCTGCATGTTTATGCGCCGGCCGTCGGACCGAGAACATCCGCTTGTGGACTCCACGGTGACCCGGGCGCACCAGCATGCGGCGGGGGCCCGGAAAAGGGGGACCTGCAGGCCGAGCCGCCCGGCGGGGTCGCTGACGAGCCGGCCGATCACGGCCTGGGCCGGTCGGCTTTCCGCGTGTTGGCGATCTTGGAGGCTCCAGACTCCATCGCCGCGCCCAAGGCTAACCATGATCTCACCTACGCGATTGCCGCTTCAGCGCTGATCAGGGCGGCGACTGCCGGGTGACGGCGCAGCTTTTCCAGGCCGCGACTGCGGCTAGGCCCGATGCTTCCGATAGGGATGCCTAGCCTGGCGCTGATCTCGGCGTAGGGTAGGGGAGGGTCGGCGATCAGCAAGGCAAGCAGCCGCTGGCAGCTGGGGGGCAGGTCCATGAACGCGGCACGCAGCGCGGCGTGGCGCTCGGCCATGAGCAACTCATCGTCGGCCGCGGGGGACCGCTCGTCGGGCAGGTTCTCGGCCTCTGGCATGGGCCCAGCCGCGGCCTGTCGGCACCTAGCGCGCTTGACCCGGTAGCATTCCCGCTGGGTGGTCGTGGCGAGCCAGCCTGGTAGCGCGGCCGGCTGGCGTAGGTTGTCCAGCTGTCCCACCAGGCTCAGCCAGACGGCCTGGCCTACGTCCTCGGCGTCGGTACGGTCCAGCTGGTACCGGCGGCAGATCGACCGGATCAGCGGAGAATAGCGGTCGACCAGTGCGTCCCACGCCGGCCGGTCGCCGTTTCTGGCGCGCGTCACCAGGTCGATGACCTGCGGGTCATTGCGCATCGGCTGACCATCCTCTGATGAGATCGTTAGTCACGAACTCATCGTGGCTGCAGCCGCTGCAGCACTCGCTGCAGTGCCCGTTGCACCGGACGCTAGCCGCTTGAGGGAACCCGATCGACAAAATGTTGTCGTTGTGGATGCTTCATCCGCAGGCGATGCCGATGCCGGCGAACAGGGCCATCATCTCCAGGCGGAGTGCTTGGTAGTGCCGGTCGATGTCGGTCCAGTGGCGGGGAGTCCGGCGGATACGCGGGTCGGCGACGCCGGCCAGCAGCGGCGCGATGACCTGGTCCCGGAGGGTGAGCAGGGCGCTGATGATGCGGGCGGCACCGGGTGA
>JASHYW010000729.1 GCA_030042885.1 Streptosporangiaceae bacterium
GCAGACCAAACTCACGCTGCACTGCGCCAAGGACAGGCGCCTAGGGCCGAAAGCCCCGGCCCGCACGGACCAAACGTCATGGCTCCGGCGCAAGCCAAGGCAGCGATCCGGCCGCCTTCGCGCGTTCTGGAAGATCAACCGGATGGCCTGCCAGCCCGAGGAGGTCTACACCGACCCGGACGTCGTGGCGTGCACGCGGGAAACTCTCAGGCGGCAGGGCAGCGCGCCGCCGGTCGCCCAGCCCACCCGCGAGCAGCTCCTCACCGCTCTCGCCCGGTAGGGGTTCCCGCCCTCAATGATCACTCACCGGCGATCGCCGTATCCGGCCCGTCGAGAATCGAACGATTCCCGACATGATCAACTTCCGTCCGCCGGTACTCCGATCACGGGCCCGGAGGGCGTTGAAAGTTGAAAAACGTGTTGCAAAGCCGGCGTGTCTATCAATCAAGCGAGCGCCGTTTCTTCTACGAGAACGGAACATTCTGGACGAGGCTACGCCGCGAGAATGTTCCGCTCTCGTACTGGGCGTTCCAGGGCATCGAGACCGGCATCTTCCTTGCGCTGGCCGTCCCCCCTGATCGCGCTCACCGCGGCCATGCTCTCCGCCGCGAGATCTGACCCGAGGGGTCTTTGGCCGCGTTCCAGCGCTATAGTCCCGGTCTGGATCGGTGAGGCGAGCGAGAGGAGATCATGAATGCCAGAGCGCAAGGTGGTGTTCGGCTACGGCTTGGGCGCCTGGAATGGCGCCGACGTTGCCGGTGCGGCCCAGTCTGTCCGGCTCGCCGTCCAGGCGGACGGGGAAGGCCTGGACCGGTTCCACGTCGCCGATCACCCCTATTTCGGGGACAAGCTTGACGCGTACGCGCTGCTCTCGTTCGTCCTCGGCCAGACCGAGCGCATCACCGGCATGGTCTCGGTCACGAACCTGCCCAGCCGGCCAGCGCCCGTACTGGCCCGCACGATCACCTCACTGTCGGCCCTGTCCGGCGGCCGGGTCGCGCTCGGGATCGGCGCGGGCGGGCTGTGGGACATGATCGTGAAACTCGGCGTGCCCCGGCTGGACGGCGGGTCCGCGGTCCGGGCCATGGAGGAGGCGATCACGCTGATCAGGGCACTGTCTGGCGGCGGGGACCCGGTGACCTTTGAAGGGGAGTTCTACCAGGTGTCCGGGCTGGACCCGGCCAGTGTGCCGGCTCCGCCGATCATCACCGGCTCGGGCGGGCCCAAGTCGCTGGCCGTCACGGGACGGCTGGCGGAGGGCTGGCTCCCGCCGGGAGGCTCCGACTGGCTCAGCACGCTGTACCGTGAGGGCCGCCCGCGCATCGATGAGGCGGCCGCCGCGGCGGGACGCGATCCGGCGCAGATCGTCACCATTTTCAACTTCGGCGGCCGCATCACCCCCGAGCCAGTCGCCACCACCCGCGGCGAGGACGGCCGCTGGATCGGCGGCTCGGTCCAGCAGTGGGTCGACGAACTCACCGGCGCGGTGGCAGACCACCACGCGAGCGGCTTCATCTACCGCAGCACGGACGACACCCCGGCGCGGGAGGCGCTGTCCCGCTGGGCCAGGGAGATCGTCCCGGCGGTGCGCGAGGCGATCGGCGAGGCGTTATGCGAACTCGACGATGACGGCGTATCCGCTCATGCCACGGTCACCGCCTCGATGACGACCCGGCCGCGCGGCGGCCGGGACCGGGAGCGCCTAGCCTCGATTCCGGGGAAGTCGGCTGAACCGGCGCCCGCGCTGTCTTCGCAGCGCTCACCAGGGCAGACGCCCTGATCTCAACGAGTCTCCCCGAACAGACATCATCGCCGCAGCAGGTCGGCCCTCAATGTCGATCACCAAGATGCTCCGGTGCACCGGCCCGTATTGCTACTACTCCTAAGACAGCCCGACGACCGCGCCGCCCTGGGCGGCCGGTGTGGGGGTAACGGTCGTTTCCCCTACACCGGGACGACCGGCGGCCCGGCCAAGATCATCGCTGGCGCCAGCTGCTGCATGGATCTTCCCAAAGCCTGAGCACGGCGCCTCCTACCCGATGCTCGCCGACGCGGCCCGCACGGCCCGGCAGACCGCCTGGAAGTTGTACCGGGCCCCGCTGAGCGTGGCCTGCTGTCCGCGGGCGGCCTGCGGTGGCCAGGCCGCCGCACTCAGCAGCCGGGGCTCTCGGCGGCTGGGCCGGATTGCCTCAGCGGCCCCGCCACCCTGCGTAGATCTTCCAGATCTTCATCTCCCACAGGTCGACCTCGATCTTGTCCCAGCCCATCAACTTGTTGATGCGCTTGAGGGACTCGCTGAACGCGCCGATGGCCAACTGGATAGTGCTGTCCAGGACGTCCGGCGGGAGGTACCAGTGCAAGAGCGACGAGCCGTCCGAGGTGACCCCGGGTGCCATGAAGTTCATCAGCCCGTAGATCTCGCCATGTGTCACGGCCGAGTACGTGCGGTAGATCGTTGTGCCCGCGGCGCCTGCGGGCAGGATCGCCTTGAGCATGGCTGCCGTCGCGTGGGTGGCGTCCTCGGCCTTCTCGTTCTCGATTTCGGGTGAGAAGCCTGATGTCGGCGCCGCAATGCCGAGGTCCGTTGCAGCGCGCGTGTCCGCCCGGGAACTTGCACGCGCCGCTCACTAGCCCATTGCCTGTTTGGGGCTCCCCGTTACGACCTGGTTTGAACCTTATGACTCGGCTGGACGATTCTTAGTCAGGTGCTGCTAGCTGATCGATGAGATAGTCGCCATAGGGTGAGATCTCATATTCGTTTTGCATGCCGTGAGGAGATGGGACCAGTTGCTCGCCGCGGTCCCAGATCAGGCCGTGCCGCTCGAATAGGCCTGCGACGAGGGTTCGTGCAGGATCCTGAGTCAGTCCGCGCGCAGAGGTCGGAGCCCAGTGGTGGGCGAGTGGCTGGTGGTACGGTAGCGGCCGTCCAGATTGATCGTGGGGTGCCCGAGCGAGGAGGGCCTGGCAATGTCGGCAGGGTCGGGCGGGTAGCCGCTCGCGGCGAGGTGGTCGAGGGCGGCCTGAGTGTAGACGGTCTGCCAGAGCACGATGATGTTGATCATGATGCAGAGGCTGTCGAGCTGGTTTTTCCTGACCGACCTGGTCGTGCTTACGGAGCTAGCCGCGTTGGGTAGGCACGGGAATGCCGGGCGGCGGGGCAGCGTCGGGGACGGGCTGTTGCCATGACGCTCAGGATCCTGCACCAATCCTCGTCATAGCCCAAGTCCACATGCATCCGTCCGGCCTGTGGCGTGCCAAAACTTGAGCGAAGCACCTGACCTGGGCTTCTATCCTCGGCGGTCATGCTCATCCGCAGTTTCTATCTGCTCATGATCCGGGTGTTCGGCTGGCTGGCGCTGCTCGCACGCAGCGGCACCTCCATGGAGGCAGAGATCCTGCTCCTGCGGCACGAGGTCGCGGTCCTGCGCCGCCAGGTCGCCCGCCCCAAACCGGACTGGGCCGACCGTGCGGTGATCGCCGCGCTCGCGCGGCTACCGGGGCACCTGCGCCTGCACCGGATCGTGACACCCGGCACCCTGCTCAGCTGGCACCGGCGCCTGATCAAGGACAAGTGGACCTACCCGAACTCCATCGGGCGCCCGCCGGTCCCGGAGGAGGTCCGGGAGCTGGTCCGCCGGCTGGCCAGGCAGAACCCTCGGTGGGGATACAGGCGCATCCAGGGTGAGCTTCTCAGCCTCGGGTACCGGATCGGCGCGGGAACCATCCGGCGCATCCTGGCCGCTGCCGGGCTCACGCCCGCGCCGCGGCGGGCATCGCCGACCGCCGGGTAGCCCCGGTGCATTGCTGCACCGGGGCCCCCTCAGGACCGCGCATGCCACTCATCACGGCACGCGGCCCAAGCAAGCCGCTTGGGCGGTTCAGGTCGTCTGCTGCAACACGGTGTTTCCCGCCAGCCGGGACGGATGTTTTGTCCGGTGGCAGGTGGCGTGTACGAGGTGTGTCCGGTTGCCGC
>JASHYW010000087.1 GCA_030042885.1 Streptosporangiaceae bacterium
GCATCGTTTGCGGCGGCCGTCCACGTCGGCGTCGGTGATCAGATCGAGGTCTACGGCATCGACGGCACTCAGGCCTCGATGCGGGTCATCGGCATCGCCGACACCGCCGACCAAGGCTTCTACCCGCAGTGGACGCCCGGCCTGATCTGGGTGCAGCACGCGCTGCTGACCAAGGTCGAGGCGCAGCCGAGCGAAACTCAGACGGTCGTCGGCCTGCGGCTGCGCGACAACTCCGCCCTGGCCACCAGCGAGGTCGTGCAGCGGATCTACAACTTCTACAACGGCCCGACCGAGAACTCCGCGGTCGAGCGCTACTCCACCTGGCAGCAGGTGAAGGACTCGATGGCCAGCAACGACAGGCTGCTCGGGCTGCTGCTCGCCTTGTTCGGAATCATCGCCCTGGTGGCCGCCCCGTGCGCTATCGCCAACGTCACCGCGGGCCGTGTGCTCATGCAGCGCCAGGACATCGCGCTGCTGAAGGCGCTGGGGTTCACCCCCGGCCAGGTGGTGCGGATGCTGGTCGCCGAGCAGACCGTGCTGGGAGCGGCCGGAGCCGGACTCGGGCTGCTCGCGGCGCGCATCATAGCCTCATCGGAGTTCGTGCGGCCGCCCGACGGCACCGCCGTAGGCCTGGCCCCGCTGTCTGGTTCATGGGCGGCGCTGATCGTCGTCGGCACCGTGCTCACCGTCGCGGTCGCCACGGTCATCCCGGCCTGGTGGGCGGGCAAGGTGTCACCGGTCGCCGCCGTGCAGCCCAGTCCGCCGCGCGGTCATCTGTCCCTGATCGCCCGGCTGGGCCTGCTGGTTCACCTGCCCGCTCCGCTGGTGCTGGGGGCCAGGGACTGTCTGACCCGGCGGCTGCCCGCAGCGCTGACCGTCCTCGGCCTCACCATCCCGATGGTGATGATCACGATTGCGCTGACCTGCTGGTCGACCATCGACGGATTCACCAGGGATCCGGGGAAGATCGGCCTCGCGGCCGCCGTCACGGTGAGCCAGGGCGGCCTGGACAGCAAGCAGACCCTGGCCCTGATCAGCCACGACGACCAGGTGCTTGCCTCCTATCCGGGAGCCGAGTTCGACACGCTGCTGCCCGGGGACAACGGCACCTTCATCGCCCGGGCCATGGGCTACTCGTGGCGGCCTTACCCGTTCCAGGTGGTCCAGGGGCGGATGTTCCGTGCTGCGAACGAGGCGGTCGCGGGCCAGGGCTTCCTTGACCTGATGCACGTCGGTGTCGGCGCGTGGATCTCACCGACCATCGACGGCGTGCCGGTGATCTTGCACATCGTCGGCCGGACCATCGAGCCGGACAATAACGGGGACGTCCTCGATTTCGGGCTCGACGCGCTGAGCGGAGCGGGCGGCGCGCCTCCGCAGCCGTTCTACACCCTGGTCCTGAAGCCGGGAGTTCCCGCCGCCGCAGCCCGGGCGGCACTGCTCAAGGCGTCGCATGACCAGCTCGACGTGCAGCTGGCGGCCAATCCGGCCTCCGGGCTCGGGGTCGTGCAGGCGGTGATCGCCGTGGCGGTCATCCTGCTGGCGGTGATCGGACTTGCGAACCTGCTGACCGCGACCGCGGTCGGGCTGCGGGATCACCTTCACGAGGCCGACGTGCTGAAAGCGATGGGGCTCACGCCGCGCCAGGTGATGGCCACTCTCGTGGTCAACACGGCGATCCTCACCGTGATCGGCGTGGGCAGCGGGATGATTGCGGGCCTGGTGATCGCACCACGGCTGATCAACATGCAGGGCCGGGCGAGCGGTCTCGGATCGGGCATCGCGACCAGCCTGTCCGTAGCGGCAATCGCCGAGATCTCCGCCCTCGCCCTCGCCGTCGCCACGGCCGCGGCACTGTTCCTGGCCCGACGCACCACCCGGATCTCAGACTCCGCGCAGCTACGCAGCCCGGTCCGCCCGTCGCGACCGCAAGCCCCGTCGCTGCGGAATTTCTAGGCATCAGGAGGCGCCAGATATCGAGATTCCTTCCCAGCCCCAGCGGGCACACTGACGGGCCGATCACGGCTGAGCTGGCGCTTTCCGCAGCCGCCAAGGCCTGGGATAACGTTGACTTAAGGCGATCTTGCGTACTTTCCGGTACCGCAATGCCGGTACTTCCCCGTTCCGCCAGCTTACGGCTGCAGAATCAGGATCATGGCTGTTCTTAGGGGCTTTTACCCGCCGGAGACCTGGGTGTCACAGTTTGGAAACGAGATGGATACCGGTCTTGACCCCCGGCGGAACGCCCTCTCATGCTGAGAGAAAACGTTTTCTCCGGAGACTCCAGTGCTCGCCAGGCTGGCCAGCGGGCTGGCAGCGCCACTTCGCACCAGCTGGGAGGAAATCAACCAACCGAAGGTCGCTGACGTAGCGTCCATCACACTTCCGAAGAGGGAGCTTCAATGGTTCGTGCAAGATCGCTTAGATATCCGCGGGGCCGTCGTGGCTGGCGGCTGGCGGCGATGGCGGCGGCGGCGGGGGCGCTGGCCGCGGCGGGCTGCAGCAGCAGTACCACCAGCAGTTCGGCGGTGTCGACGTCGGTGCCGACCACGTCGACCACGATCGTGTGGTCGGCCAGCCCGATCACCAC
>JASHYW010000730.1 GCA_030042885.1 Streptosporangiaceae bacterium
AGCATCGTCACGGTCCCGGCCGGGAGCTCGCGCATGCCCCGATTATCCGCCGCGTCCCGGCCAACCGCCAGGCCGCGCGAAACCCAGCCCCGTCAGGGCGACGGCAGCCCCCTGAGCACCCGCTTTGACCTTCCCCCAACCGGCTTAACGTGCGTTCCGGTTCCGTTGCAGGTCCACCCCCGAGTTCCAGCGCGAGCTGATCGTCGAGGGCACCCGCGAGGGCCTGGACGCGGCCCGGGCCCGCGGCCGCACCGGGGGCCGCAAGCCCAAGCTGAACGCCCGGCAGGCCGCCACCGTGCGCCGCATGTACCAGGCCACCGGCCCGGACGGCAAGCGGCAGCACACCGTGGCCGAGATAGCCGAGGCCGTCGGCGTGCACCGCACCACCGTCTACGACTACCTGAAGAAGGAGCGCTGACAAATGGATGCCGATCCGCAGGACGCGCCCCGGCACGCTGGCCAGGTCGTCCGCCGGGTACTGCTCCGCCGGAACATCGCCGTCGACCCCGAGACTGCGCAGCTTGTCGCTGCCGCCGTCCAGGCAGCGCTGCAACCAGGTACGCTCTCCCGGCCGCCACGTCGACGTCCGCGCGTTCCCCCCACCGAGTGCGAGGCGCTGTTCTAACCGGTACCAGCTACCGGCCTCGTTTGGGGTGAGTAACACGTTCGTTAACGGCACGTCATCTATCGCGACCGCCGGGTGATGTGGTGTCTATCTGGCGGATCGTAGGCCAGCCTCCCCGGCGATCGAGCCGTCGCCCGCCCCGAGCACGACTATGCAGAGCTGCCGGAGTGACGAACTGCCACCCTTGTGGCTGCGCGGAAACCACATCGATGTTATTATTTTGCCTTCGGCCAATACTTAAGGAGGGTTCGTGCGGATCGAGTTCGTGAAGAGTGCGGTCGGGTACCTCCGCAGGGGTGATGGAGTGCGGATTACCCTGCGAGGTGCGTCGGCGGAGGTGTTCCTTGCCGACGACACGAACGTATGGAGGCTCGAGCGCGGGGACCTGGCAGGATTCAGGGGATACGGTGGTACGGCTACCAGATCCCCCATAATGCTAGGGGTACCGTCGGCCGGCAGGTGGAATGCTGTCGTCATCCCGATCAACGGCCGCGTTGAGGTAACAGGTGTGAGCGTGCTCCGGGCAGCCGCTTAGCCGGACCCCACGCATCTGACGCGCTCCCCGCGAACTCTGGTCACCCGGCGACGCGGTCGACTCGGTCGACCGTGATCAGGTCACCTTCGACCAGGTACACCACGCGGTACCGGCCGACGCGCAGCCGGTGATACTCGCCGCGGTGGAACGCCCCGGCCGGGTACGGGTCGCCGGCCAGCGCGGCGACCGCCGCGTCGATCGCTCTCATGCCGTCCTGATCGTGCATGTAGCGGCGCGCCGACGCTCTCGCTGCCGGTGACCACTCAATCCTCACGGTCGCCGAGCAGCTCGGCCATCGCCTCCTCGTGCGAGACCGCTCCGGGTCGGCCAGCGGCCGCCCATTCCCGGTAACCGGCGAGCGTCGCCTCGATCTCCGCCTCTTCCAGGGCCTGCGGTGAGGCGTGCCGCTCCACCGCCCGCAGCCGCCGCAGCTCCGCCACCGGGACGATAGCGGCGGCCTCGCCGCCAAGGTGGATCACCTCATACGGCCACGCCGGGTCCGGGCTGCTGGCTGGCTGCGTGCTCATGGCACCACCGTAGCGGGGCCGGCGCCGCCGCGGGCCAGATCCAGTGCCCGGTACAGCGTGGACCGGCCGATGTGCAGGTGCCGGGCAATCGCGGTCACCGACTCGCCCCGCTCACGCCGGGCGCGGGCAAAAGCCAGGACGTCGTCGTTGACAGCGACCGGACGGCCGCCGCGGCGGCCCTGAGCCTGCGCGGCGCGCAGGCCGTCGAGGGTACGCTCGCGGATCAGGTCGCGTTCCATCTCCGCGGCCATCGCGGCGAGCATGAACAGCATCTTGTCGGCGATCGTGGCACCGTCTGGCCGGTGCAGCCCGGCGCAGATGCCGGTCAGGATGTGCAGGTTGATGCCCCGGGCATGCAGCTGATCCTCGAGCAGCACCAGCAGCTCCTTCATGGACCTTGCCACCCGGTCCGGCTTGTAGATCACCAGGGTGTCGCCTGCCTGGAGCGCGGCCAGCGTGCCGTGCAGCTTTGGCCGGGCGTCGCGGGTGCTGGCGGTCTCCACCACGACCTCGCGGCAGTGCGCGGCGGCCAGGGCGTCGAGCTGCGCCTGGTGGTCCTGCGCCCGGGTGCTGACCCGTGCGTAGCCGATCCGGACGCTGTTATCGAACCCGGCAGGGATACTCATGGCCCCATCGTCACGCATACCGTCCCGGAGCCTCCGCAGCGACACGCTGTTCCGGGACTGGTTTCCGGGACGGTTTTACCCGCAGCGCCGCGGGCCTGCTCGTTCGTCCCGGAAATGACCCATTTCGGGACGGGGCTGCGGAACGGATAGACCCGGGCTTCAGCTCAGCCCAACCGGGGACTGGACGGTGTTGGGTTATCAAGGCTGACCGCAGAGGCATCACCCCGGCGGCGTGTTGCGCGGCCCGGATGCGTTTGCGGTGTATCAGGCGCGCCGGGTGGCCCTCTGTAAGGGCAAGCGGACCAGGCGGCCGAGGGGCCACCGGCACTAGGCGAGTATGCCGTGACCGGAGAGGCAAGTCCGCGCAGAGAAGGGCACAACTCGAATAATTCGGGAGGACACAACATGACGCATCCACAGGCCGAAGCCACATTGGCGCACATGCAGACCTTCGAACCCCCGCCACCTGGATTGGATCCCCTGACCGCGCCGACCAGCTTGCTGCGGCAGCACGGATTTCCGCGGCGCCCGGATCCGACGACTGAGCCAGAGCTGGACCGGATCTGGCAGCGGACTTTCGCGCGGCCCAAGACCATAATTCAGGCCGAACTGGCTTACGACGAGGTCATGAGCGCAAGGAACCCGTTGTACTCGGGGTCGGAGAATTTCCGGCCCAGCGGCTGGGGAGGCGTTGTCGTTGAAACCTCTTCCCTCGGCTACTCGCCCCCCGAACCGGCAACCTGCGTGGTCGGCATCATCGTCGTGCCTGAGATCCACCCGGTCTCCGGTGATCCCGCCAGCCCGCTCACCGTCGGCTTCTGGGTCGGACTGGACGGGTATACCAACGGCCAGGTGCTCCAGGCCGGCTTTGCGGCCACCATCACCGGTACCAGCGTAAACTACTGGGCCTGGACGGAGTGGTACCCGCTTGGGGCCGTGGCAGTGACCAACTTCGCGCTAGAGGCGGGTGACGCAATCACCGTCGTGGTGTCCGCGCCCCAACCCGATCAAGGCTCCGTGTACCTGTCAAACGAGCGGACCGGCCAGGCGACCAGGATTGGCATCATACCGCCCTCTGGCGTCACATCGATCGGTGCATCGGCGGAGTGGATCGTGGAGGGAATCTCGGCCGATCTGCCGGACTTCTTCGAGTGCACCTTCTGCGACACGGTCGCCGGGACTCAACAGAACGCCTTCGACCTGAGCCCCGATGGCATCATCAGCAATATCGGCGGTTCGAATGGCCCGCTGACCCAGACGCTCATAGCCTCCCCGACCACGGAGGTCGTGCTCTGGGAAGGAAGTGCTTAGTTTACATAGCTAGGACCTCGGGGGAACGGGTTGCTTCACCACCAGCGCGCCAGATAGCTCCGAAGAATTCCTGCCACCTACCGCCGAAGGTCAGACCGTGAAGACAGCCGCCGAGTTCCAGGGGGCCCTCGGCTGCGGCCGGCGATGGGTTTGTGTTCGCGCTCCCCTCCTACCCGACGGGGCCTCCAGGAAGGATGAATCATGTCTAGTTCAACCGGACCGTCCTCAACCGGACCGACGCTGCACTACAGCGAGGTAGCCGCTTCGGCCTCGCAGTCGAGCCTGACCACGGTCGCTCCGTATTTGTTCTGGCTGATGTTCCGCAATGTCGCCTCGGACGGGTTCGTGTTCGAGGACCCGATCCGCCCGGGTGTCCTGTCCGCACCCGGGTGCATCCTCGCCTCGCCGTCATGGGAGAACAGCCAAACGCACGTGACCCAGGACTACGTCTATAACTGGACACGCGATGCCGCGGTCGTCGCGATCGAGCTCGCGAACGGCACGCTGCCCACCAGCCAGCCGCTGATCGACTATGTGCAATTCGCGCAGACCTGCCAGACCTCGGGCGGCGACTTCGATCTCGCGTCGTTCCTGATCAACGGCAGCCCTCGCAGCTGGTCCGATCAGACCGACGGGCCTGCGTTGCAGACGCTCGCGATCCTGGCGCTGTTTAGCCAGCTCGACGCCCCGACGCAGGCGGTGGCGAACGCCGTGATCGCGGCGAACCTCAACTTCCTGCAAAACGCCTATCAAGGCAAGACGGTCAATCTGTGGGAGGAGGAGTACGGGTACTCGTTCTTCGCGCGCGCGGTCCAGCTGAGGTGCTTCCAGGAGATCACCGCCAACACCTTCGGGATCCCGGTCCCGGGCTGGCTCGCCACCGCCATCCCGTGGCTGCAAAGCGCCCTCCAGGATCACTGGAACGCGAACGGCGGCTACTACCAGTCGCTGATCCCCGCGCCGGGCGACAAGGCGCCCTATGACCCCAACAGCGACATCGTGATGGCCGCGATCTACGGCGCGGTTGCGGTGACCGACACCAGGCTGCTGGCAACCGCCGCGCTGCTGCGCAACCTGTGGAACCTTGCGTCCTCGGCGGACTATTACCCGATCAACGGCGCCGATCAGCAGCGCGGCATCGGGCCGATGATGGGCCGCTACCCCGGAGATACCTACGACGGCGACAACGACCAGTCAGGGATCGACCACCCCTGGGCCATCTGCACGTGCAACTTCGCCGAGCTGTACTACCGGCTCGCGAACGAGATCACCGCCGCCAACGCGATCCCGCTCGACGCCACCTCGGCCGAGTTCTTCAACCAGGTCGCAGTCACGGCATCGAGCACGCCGGCCGCGGCCGCAACCGAGCTGCGGGCCGCCGGCGACCAGATGCTGCAGGCGATCATCTTCCACAGCGACGACCTCGAGCTCAGCGAGCAGTTCGACGCCACCACCGGCTATGAGAAGAGCGTCAGCAACCTGTCCTGGAGCTACGCGTCGTTCCTGTCGGCGGTCCGGGCCAGGTAACGCGCAGCTCGGGTGGGTTTCCGGGTGCCAGGAACCCACCCGAGCTGAGTGTGCCGCTTCGCCGCAGAGCCCCGCCCAGCCTTCCCCTTCTGGGCGGGCGCTGACTGCTGGCCGGCTCCGCACCGTTATCCGTACCTATCCCGGGCTTGGGGAAGATCCGTGCAGCCGCCGGCGCCAGCGATGATCTTGGCCGGGCCGCCGGTCACCCCGGTGTAGGGGAAACGGTCGTTATCTGAAGGCGTCCCCCTCTACGCCACACCTGACCAGGACGTCTGCGGCGTTGACATGCAGCTGAACAGCGTTCAGGCAGTAGCCACTTAGTTCTAAATACAGCAGCGAAAACGAGGTTAGTACTGGGCTTGCGGCGGAGGCACTGTTCAGGTAACGCGTCCATCACGCAGGAAGAAGAAGCACACAAACACCCGCGGCGGTTACAGCGAAGACACCCAAATCCGGGCGGGAGATAACGACCGTTACCCCTACACGATCGGCCGGCGCAGCGCCGCACGGCGCCCGCCAGGTCAAAGTGTGACCTTTAGCGGTCTATGGCGCGGAATCTTCAGCGCTAAATGGCATCCTCTGTCAGAGCACCTCCGGGTCGCTGAACGGGCCCGGACATGGCGCTCCTGTCGGTCGCCGTACTGCCAGGCCTGTCGCGAATCGATCGATTTCTGGACAATCACTGGGTGAAGGGGGCGGGTCACTGCGGCGATCAGTGGGAGACCCGTCATCATGACGGAAGCGAGCGGCGGCGCGGGCCCGGGTGCGCGGCCTGGCGTGGCGGTGGGATGTGGCGCTGTCGTTCGCCGGGGCGCAGCGGGACTACGTCGGGCAGGTCGCCGCGGCGCTGAAGGCGCGGGGTGCGCTGCTTTTACGACGCCGATGAGCAGATCGAGCTGTGGGGGAAGCACCTGGCCGAGGCTGCGGCAGGCCGTCGGCTGGCTCACCCGGCTCCACGCCGACGGGAATCCGCCGATGGTGAACCTGCGCCCCGGTGACGACTGGCCAGACACCGCTAACGTCGCCGTCGACCTGGCCCGGGTCGCCGCCTGGGATGCGCGGCAGGCCGAGCGGTACCGACGCGGGGAGACCGGGCAGCAGCCCGCCTACTCCCGGAACCCTCAAGCGGAGCATCGTTGTTCAGGAAACTGGACGCTGAAGCGGTGCTGACAGCCCGGTTGTTACCGGCACCACGACCAGCTCGGCGCATCCCTGGCGGTCGGCGTCGAGCTCGCCGTCGACGTCGACGGAGGGGGTGGGTGGGGGGTATCTGTGGAGTGATGGGCCATTGGAGACGCTGGCGCTCGCGCGGGCCGA
>JASHYW010000731.1 GCA_030042885.1 Streptosporangiaceae bacterium
TCCGCGCGCAGGGCGGCGACCCGGACGCCCCGCTCCCGCAGCCAGCGTACGTCACCCGGGCCCTGCCGGCCCCGGCCGACGGCTGGCTGACCCGCCTGGACGCGCTGGCCGTGGGGACGGCGGCCTGGCGGCTGGGCGCCGGCCGGGAACGCAAGGAAGACCCGGTCAGCGCCGCGGCCGGCCTGATCTGCCTGGCCAAGCCGGGCGACCAGGTCCGCAAGGGCCAGCCGCTGGCCGAACTGCGCGCCGACGACCCCGAGCGCTTCCGCGGGGCCCTGGCCGCCCTTGAGCATGCCATCGAGGTCAGCGAGCAGCCGCCCCCGCCGCTCCCGTCGCCGGTCATCGAACTGGTCTGGTCCGGGGGGACGAACCCGTAATACCCCCCCTGGACCCCCCGCGCACGGGGGGGCTCCCCGCCCCCCCGTAACCCCCTGGCCTCCTTGGCAGCACAATGGTGGGATGCTGACCCTCGCCGAGATCCGGGCTGTCCCCAAGGTGCTGCTGCATGACCACCTCGACGGCGGGCTGCGCCCTCAGACCGTCCTCGAGCTGGCCCGCGAGACGGGCTACCGGGACCTGCCCGGGGACAACGTCGAAGAGCTGACCCGGCGGCTGACCGAGGGCGCGCACCGCGGTCACCTCGAGGTCTACCTGGATGCGTTCCGGCACACGGTCGCGGTCATGCAGACCGCCGGCGCGCTGCGGCGGGTCGCGGCGGAGTGCGCCGAGGACCTGGCCGCCGACGGGGTGGTCTACGCCGAGGTCCGGTTCGCGCCCGAGCTGCACACCGAGCGCGGGCTGAGCCTGGACGAGGTGGTCGAGGCCGTGCTCGAGGGTTTCGCGCAGGGCAGCGCGGGGCGCGGGATCACAGTGTACGCCCTGCTCACCGCCATGCGTACGGCGGCCAGGTCGCTGGAGATCGCCGAACTGGCGGTGCGCCACCGGGACGCGGGCGTGGTCGGGTTCGACATCGCGGGTGCCGAGGCGGGCTGGCCGCCGAGCCGGCACCTGGACGCGTTCCAGTACATCAAGCGGGAGAACTTCCACATCACGATCCACGCGGGCGAGGCGTTCGGGCTGCCGTCGATCTGGGAGGCCGTGCAGTGGTGCGGCACCGAGCGGCTCGGCCACGGCGTGCGCATCGTGGACGACATCCAGATTGGCCCGGAAGGCACCGTCCGGCTGGGCCGCCTGGCCGCGTACATCCGCGACCGCCGGATCCCGCTGGAGATGTGCCCGACCTCGAACGTCCAGACCGGCGCGGCCCCGTCGATCGCGCTGCACCCGCTGCGGATCCTCCGCCAGCTGCAGTTCCGGGTGACGGTGAACACCGACAACCGGCTGATGAGCCAGGTCACGCTCAGCTCGGAGTTCCACCGGCTGGTCACCGAGTTCGGCTACGGCTGGTCGGACGTGGAGTGGCTGACGACCAACGCGATGAAGAGCGCGTTCGCGGGCTTCGACGAGCGCCTCCGCATCATCAACACCGTGATCAAGCCGGGCTTCGCCACCGCCCGCGCGATGAGCGACTCGGTGGTCCCCGCCGGCCTGCTGGGAACTCACGATCGGGGCTAAATTCAAAACATTTTTACCGAACGGTCCATGGTTTCCCTCCACTCTCACCTGTCACAGCCCGGTGGCAACGCGATGCACGTGCAGCGCGTCATTGTGATGCACGTGCACCGGGATATTGGGCATGATGGAAGCTGACCGCTGGTTCTGAAAGGGTGGGGTCTGGGAAGCCGATGGTGGGACCGCAGTCGGGGCTGACAGATGGAGGAGAGTCACTGCGCCGGTGGGATCCGGAGCGCATCGGGCCGTACGTGATAATCGGCCGCCTCGGGGCCGGGGCGATGGGCCAGGTGTACCTGGGACGCTCGGCGGCCGGCCGCCTGGTCGCGGTGAAGACGATCAAGGTGGAGCTGGCCGAGGAGGCCGGCTTCCGGACCAGGTTCGCGCAGGAGGTGGCGGCCGCGCGCCGGGTGAGCGGGGTGTTCACCGCCGCGGTCGTGGAGGCCGACCCGGAGGCGGACCTGCCCTGGCTGGCTACGGCCTACGTGCCGGCCCCGTCGCTGGCCCGGCTGGTCCAGGCCTGCGGCCCGCTGCCGGTACCTGCGGTCAGGTGGCTCGCGGCCGGGTGCGCGGAGGCGCTGGAGTCGATCCACGGCGCGGGCCTGGTGCACCGGGACCTGAAGCCGTCGAACGTGCTGGTCGCGCCCGACGGGCCGAAGGTGATCGACTTCGGCGTGGCCCGGGCCGCCGAGCGGATCGGGCTGAACCCGTCGCGCGGGGCCGTGGGCACGCCCGCGTACATGGCGCCCGAGCAGGCCAGGGACACCAGCCAGGCCTCGGTGGCCAGCGACGTGTACTCGCTCGGCGCCACGCTCGCCTTCGCGGCCACCGGGCACCCGCCCTATCAGGGCGACTCGCCCATGGACGTGCTGGCCCGTCTGGCCACTGAGCCGCCCGACCTGTCCGGCCTGCCCGGCGAGCTCACCGAGCTCGTCAGCGGCTGCCTGCAGCGCGTCCCGCGGATGCGGCCCACCTCGTCGGCGATGCTGGCCCAGCTCGGGCCGTTCACCGAGGCGCCGCCCGGCCCGGCGGGGGAGCACTCCTACCTGCCCGCGGCGGCGATGGCCCTGATCGCGCAGTACCAGCGCAACCCGCTGCTGGCCAGCGGCCGGCCCTCCGAGCCCGGCCTCGAGCACGCCGAGGACGCCACCTCCGCCTCCTACACCGACCTTCCCGCCGCCGGGCTTGAGCCCTCAAGGCCTGCCCCCCGGCGCGCTGTGGACCCGGCGCCCACCCGGCATCCCGGGCTGGGCCGCGTGCCGCTGCCCGCTGGCTGGCGGCGCTGGCTCGCCGCGCACATGGCCTGGGCGGGCTGGGCCGCCGTGGGAGCGGCCCTGGTCGTGGGCGGGGTCTTCCTCGGAGCCGCGCTCAGCAGCTCGGGCAGCGCGGGACCGCCTCCGCTGGCCCCGTCGACCGTGTGCGATTCGTCCAACGCGGCGCCCGTCCAGCCGGCGCTGTGCATGGTGAACCAGAGCCAGGGCACCGCCACCACCGCGTTTACCGTGCGGGGCCGCGGCTTCGCCCCCGGCACGCAGGTGACATTCAGGGTGAGCGAGATCGGCCCGCCGCCTCAGCAGAAGAGCCTGTTCCGCGTGACATCGACGTACCACGCGGTGGTCCGCCCGGACGGGACGTTCCAGGTCCCGGTCAGCCAGCTGTACTCCGGCCCGCTCCAGCTCGGGCTGGTGGACGTCAGCGCCACCGGGTCCAACGGCACGGCTCACACGCAGTTCATGGTCCTCCCGCAGGGCGCACCGCCGGCCGGGGCACCGCCGGCCGGCAGCTGACCCGGTTATCCGGGAGGTTCAGGCCTCGGTCCACCACAGGTCCTCCTGGCGGGAGCGCCAGGCCGGCTCGGCCAGCCACCCGAGGTCGGCGGAGGTGATGATGCCGTGCTCGATCAGGATCCGCACGGCCACCTCGTCCGAGAGCCGCACGTCCGCCCCGGCCAGCCCGCGGTCGCTGATCTTCCGCCGCAGCACCTTGATGTGCTCGGCCACGCGCGCCGACAGCAGGTCGCGGAACTCGGCGTCGGTCTCGAACCGCTCGAGCTCGTGATAGGCGCCGGTTACCTCCAGCGCACCCCGGGCGATTTCCGGCGTCCGCGGCAGCGGCGTGGTGGCGCTCGGGTCGAGCAGCCATGGCCGGCACCACAGCAGCGCGACCAGGAACAGCTTGGTCATCGGGTCCAGGTAGAGCGGCAGGACCGTGCCCTCCCCCTCCGGCTGGATCTCGTCCCGCCTGCCCGGGCTCCCATCGGCCTGCTGGCCGGCGACCGTCACGGACAGCGGCAGCCCTTCGTCGAGCATCGCGCGCGAGCCCACCAGGGCGGTGCCCGAATGCAGCAGCCAGCCGCCGGACGGCTCGCCGCCGTCCTCCAGCCGCGGCAGCCTGATCCGGTATCCCTCGCCCTCGACGTACAGCGCGTGCGTGTGGCTGATGTTGGCGATCCAGGCGCCGGCCGCCATCGCGGCCACGATGCCTGCCCGCCGGGACAGCCCGCGGCCGGCCGCCACGGCCAGGTCTACCTCCGGTCCCCGGCCGAAGACCAGCCGGCTCCCCTCGGCGAGCCGCACCTCCTGGCCCGACGCGGTGCACACGTATGCGCTCACCGCCATGGCGGGATCCAGGGAACGAGGCGGCGCATCGGGCTTCCTGCCTGCATATGGCCTGATCGGCGGGTGGAGGTTGGTCTGGTCAGTGTGCGTCATCTTAGATGGCTCGCGTTATCCAGCCTCTCACGGGTCCTCGCCGCGCATCGTACCGGCCGCTCGCACGGGCCCCTGAGGGCCCGTGCTCGCTAGCCGGTCCTGGATAACGCTCCCCTGGGTCGGATTCTGCTCGGGCGGCAGGATCCGGCCAACCCCGGATTCAGGGATACCGGACCGCGAACCGTCCTGGTTAGCTGCAAATCGGCAGGGTGCCGGGCTCTGCTCGCGGTAGTACCGTCCTGTCCGCCGGGGCGGGGGGGCCTAACCCGCGGACAGGGCGAGTGCCAGACTCGACCGTGGCAGGCCCGGCGCCCCGCCCGTGCCGTCACCTCAGATCCGGCCGAACAGCCGGTCGCCCGCGTCGCCCAGCCCGGGCACGATATAGCCCCGTTCGTTCAGTCGTTCGTCGACGGCCGCGGTGACGACCCGCACCCCAGGCGGCCCAAAGCCGCCCGGCGCCGCATCGCCGCCCGGCGTCCCGTCCGCGTCACCCGCCGCGCTGCCTGTAGTGAAGGCCTCCTCGACCCGGCGCAGGCCCTCAGGCGCGGCTAGCAGGCAGATCGCGGTGACCGACGCGGCGCCCCGGGCGGCCAGCATGTTGACGACGGTGGCCAGCGTGCCGCCGGTGGCCAGCATGGGATCGAGGACGAACGTGTCCCGGTTCGTCAGGTCGGTGGGCAGCCGGTCCGCGTAGGTGGACGCGATCAGCGACTCCTCGTCCCGGCGCAGCCCGACGAAGCCCACGTCGGCCATGGGCAGCAGCCGGGTCATGCCGTCCAGCATGCCGATGCCGGCCCGCAGCACGGGGACGATGAGCGGGACCGGCCTGGCCAGCTTGACGCCCCGCGCGATGCCCACCGGTGTGGTGACCGACACCGGCTGGACCCGCATTTCCCTGGTCGCCTCGTAGGCGAGCAACGTCACCAGCTCGGCGGTCAGGCTGCGGAAGGTCGCGGTGTCGCTGGCTACGTCGCGCAGCGCGGTGAGTTTATGGGTGACCAAGGGATGATCGACAACGAGCGTGCGCATAGTAAGCAAGTGTGGCAGGCGAGCGCAGCCCGTGCTCGCCGGGGGACGAACCCGTTAAACCCCCCCAGACCCTCCCGCCACGGGGATACGGGAGCTGGCCAGGTCCACCTCGATGCGGCGCGCGGTGGTGAGCAGCGGCTGCAGGAAC
This sequence comes from Streptosporangiaceae bacterium, assembly GCA_030042885.1. The sequence goes on from JASHYW010000731.1 coordinate 5,461, forward strand.
TCTTCCACGATGGCGTTCAGGGTGCGCCGGCCTGCGTGCGTGGAGATGTTGACGGCCGCGATGACCTGGCCGTCGGCGTCGCGGATCGGGGCCGCGATCGAGCGCAGCCCCTCCTCGAGCTCCTGGTCCACCAGGGCCCAGCCCTGGGTCCGGATCTTGTGCAGCTCACGGCGCAGCGCGGCCGCGCTGGTGATGGTGTGCCCGGTGAGGCCGCGCAGGCTGGCCGAACTCAGGTAGTTGTCGAGCCATTCGTCGGACTGCGCGGCCAGCAGCACCCGGCCCATCGAGGTCGCGTAGGCCGGGAACCTGGTGCCGACGCTGATCGTCACGGTCATGATCCGCTTGGTCGGCACCCGGGCGATGTAGACCACCTCCTCCTCGTCCAGCTCGCAGACTGAGGACGACTCGTGCACCTGCTCGACCAGCTGCTCCAGGTGCGGCATCGCGACCTCGGGCAGGGTCAGGCTGGACAGGTACGCGTAGCCAAGCTCGAGGATCTTGGGACGAAGCGCGAACCTGCTGCCGTCGCTGCGCATGTAACCGAGCTGGACCAGCGTGCGCAAGAAGCGGCGGGCGGCGGCCCGGCTCAGCCCGGTGCTGGCGGCCACCTCGCTCAGGGTAAGTTTCGGGTGCTCGGCGTCGAACGCGCGGATCACGGAAAGGCCGCGCTCGAGTGACTGCACGAAGTCCCCGTCATGACCGGTGTCCTGGCTGTCAGTCATAGGCCTCCCTGCTCGGTCGATGACATCATAGACCTGAGCTTGGCGCGTTCGCCTTCTGAACTATCGTTCGACTTACGCACTGAAGACACCCGAGGAGCTTCATGACACTCGTGGACCACGCTGGGTATCGTCGGCTTCGAGATGACTAGCAGCTCGCGCACCCAGGTCGGCATCGTCGGGGCCGGGCCGGCCGGCCTGCTGCTCTCCCACCTGCTGGCCCTGCGCGGCATCGACTCCATCGTGGTGGAGAACCGCAGCCGGGCCTACTGCGAGGCCCGGCAGCGTGCCGGGCTGCTGGAAGCGGGCACCGTCGAGCTGCTCCGCGCGGTCGGCCTGGGCGACCGGATGGACGCCGAGGGCCTCGAGCATGGCGGGATCTACCTGCAGTTCGCCGGGGAACGGCATCACCTGGACTTCCGTGACCTGACCGGCGGCCGCTGGGTCACGATCTACGCGCAGACCGAGATCGTCAAGGACCTGATCCGGGCCCGGCTTGCCGCCCGGGCCCGCGTCGAGTTCGAGGTCTCCGACACCGAAGTGACCGATCTGGACACGGACCAGCCCGTGCTCGGCTTCACCGACGCCGGGGGGACGCGGCACGAGGTCACCTGCGACGCGATCGCCGGCTGCGACGGATTCCATGGCATCTGCCGGGACTCCATGCCGCCGGGCCTGATCCGGGTGGCCGAGCGCGGCTATCCGTACTCCTGGCTCGGCATCCTGGCCATGGTGCCGCCGTCCACCGACGAGCTCATCTACTCGCGCCACGAGGACGGATTCGCGCTGCACACCATGCGCACGCCCCAGGTCAGCCGGCTGTACCTGCAGGTTCCGGCGGACGAGGACCTGGCGCGCTGGCCCGATGACCGGATCTGGGACGAGCTGCGGCACCGGCTCGGCGTGCCCGGCTGGGAGCTGAAGGATGGCCCGATCACGGAGAAGGCTATCTCCCCGATGCGCAGCTTCGTGGCCTCGCCCATGCGCTGCCGGCGGCTGTTCCTGGCCGGCGACGCTGCGCACATCGTGCCGCCCACCGGGGCCAAGGGCCTCAACCTGGCCGTCGCGGACGTGACCGTCCTGGCCGCGGCCCTGACCAGCCTGCTGCGCGGGGCCAGCCCCGGCCTCGTCGACGCATACTCGGACAGCTGCCTGCGCCGGGTCTGGCGGGCCACGCATTTCTCCTGGTGGATGACGTCCATGCTGCACGTGGATCCGCACCCGGACCCGTTCGGTGCCGAGCTCCAGCTCTCCCAGCTGCGCTACGTCGTCGGCTCCCGGGCGGCCGCCACCACCCTGGCCGAGAACTACACCGGCTACTTCCCGCTCCGCTGGTGATGCGGTGCCTTATTCCGCTCCGCCGGTGACGCGGCCCGCTCCGGTCCTAGCGTGCGACGAGCATGGCGCCGATCGCCACCGCCGCCGCGACCACGAAGAACACGACCACTACGATCACGGCCACCGCGTTGCCGGCGGCAAGGGCGCCCACCATCGCGATGTTGGTCGCTATGGCCACGAATGCGCCCGCGGTGACCGCGGTGTTCATGGACACCCTGATCCGCGTCCGGGCCGGCCTGCGCGGCGGCTTGAACTCGCGGACCTGCTGGGTATCGGTCAGCCCGGCCGGGATGTCTGCGGTGACCGCGGCCAGCTCCGCGTAGGTCCGCGAGGTGAGCGCCCGGTCGATCCGTGCCTCGAACTCGTCTTTGGCCAGCCTGCCCTGCACGAACGCGGCCTTGAGCACCTCGATCACCTGTTCGCGGTCGGCGCGCGAGGTCCTCAGGCGGCCGCGGCCCGCCGCGTCCGCTGCCATCTGGGTTCCCGGCTCTGACATCACCGGCGCCTTCCCGTGAAACCCCGCGAGCACCACGCAAGGACAGCGTAACCCGGATGCCCGCAGCCGGTCATCCCCGACGCAGGCCGTCCGGGCCTGCTAGCCCAGGCCCAGGTGATGCCGCGGGCGCAGGG
>JASHYW010000088.1 GCA_030042885.1 Streptosporangiaceae bacterium
CGCCGCGCCCAGCAGCGCGGCGCCAACCGGCGGGCCTGCCCGACCGTCATAATGTGCTGAACGGCGCAGATGGCGCCGCACAGATAGGAGGCACGGGAGTGTTTCCACTCCTCGAGCATTCAGCCACCCGCAATCCGGGTACCCGCCGCGGGCTCGCGGCCCTGACCGGGCGGTCCGCAGCGGTTTCCTGCCGGGCGGCGGCGGCGCTGATCTGCCTGGCCGCGGTGGCCGCCTGCTCGTCGTCATCCAGCTCGTCAGCCACGTCGTCGAGCACGGCGAGCGCCTCCAGCCCGGCCGCGCCGGCCAGCACCAGCCCGTCGGCCACGGCGCCGTCCTCTTCCCAGTCCCCGGCCGTGGCAGGGCCGTCGGCCTGCCCGAACGGCTCGCTGTTGGTGAAGCTGGGCCTCGGGCAGGGGTATGCGGGCGGCGTGTACGTGGTGATCGACTTCACCAACACCTCCGGCGCCACCTGCACGCTGTTCGGCTACCCCGGCGTCTCGCTAGTGTCCGGCCCGCCGTATACGCAGATCGGCCTGGCCGCCAAGCGCGTCAGCAACACACCGGTCAAGCTGATCACGCTGGCACCCGGCGCGACCGCCAATGCCCTGCTGCAGATCGTGGACGCGCTGAACTTCCCGACCTCCACGTGCAGCCCGGCCAAGTCCACCGACCTGCGGGTCTTTCCGCCCAACCAGACCGCTTCTGTCTACCTTCCCTACGCCTCGTATGGCTGCGCCGAACCGGTGCAGACCCTGTTCATCGGCCCTGTGCAGGCCGGCTCGGGCGGCTCGTCCTGACCAGGTAGCGTGGCGGGCATGGGAACCGCGCTCGCGTCCGGATACCAGGGGCCTCCCGAGCTGACGCTGACCCGTGCGCTGACCGAGTGGACGCTCGACCCGTGGATGCTGGCGCTTGTCGTGATCCTCGGCGCCGGCTGCCTCGCCGGGGCTCGCCGGGTGCGCCCGGGCTGGCCGGTGGCCCGGCAGATCTGGTTCTGCGGCCTCGGCCTTGGGTTCCTGGTGATCGCCACCATGTCCTGGGTGGGCGTGTACATGCCGGTCCTGTTCTACGCGCGCGCGGTGCAGACGGTCCTGCTCGTCCTGGTGGTCCCGCTGTTCCTCGCCATGGGCCGCCCGATCACGCTGGCCATCACGGTGTTCCCCCGTGCGGGCGCCCGTATCGAGGCGGTCATCGGCTCGCGCGTCGCCCGGACCCTTACCTTTCCCGCCATTACCGCCCTGGCGCTGGTCGGCGTGCCCTTCGTCATGTACTTCACGTCCTGGTACACGGCGGTCTTCCACAGTGCCACCGTGCGGGAGCTCACCTACCTGGCGCTGATGGCGGTGGGGTTCGTGTTCTTCTGGACGCTGCTACGGGTCGATCCGGTGCCCAAGGCCTACTCCTACGCCGTCTCCATGTGGATCACCGGCGCCGAAGTGGTCGGCGACGCGTTCTTCGGTATCGCCGTCATCGCCTACCAGAACCTAATCGGCGGCGCCTACTACGAGGCGCTGGGGCGGCCGTGGGGCCCCAGCCTGCGGACGGACCAGGTCATCGGCGGGGGAGTGCTGTGGATCCTCGGCGACCTCGTCGGCCTGCCGTTCCTCGCCGCCCAGCTCATCCAGCTGATGCGCGAGGACGAGTCCGACGCGGCCCGGATCGATGCCGAGCTAGACGCCCAGGAGGCCGAGCTAGGCGCCCGCCAGGCTGCCATGGCGCACGCATCCAGCCTCACCGCCGAACCGGGCGAGCCGAGCGAAGCGGGAAAGCTGAGCGAGCCGAGCGAACCGGAAAAGGCGAGGGAGCCGAGTGGCCGATGCGGGCCGGATGGAGAGCAGGAACCTCAAGAGCCACAAGGGTCACAGCTGTGGTGGGAAACTGACCCGCGCTTCACTAGTCGCTTCAAGCCCACGTGAGCTTCCACCGGCAGTCAGAGCGTGCGGCGGATGAACAGGGCCCAGCCGCGGGAGAGTTCGGTGTACCCGGCGAACTCCTGTGACTTCATCGCGCACCAGGAAGGGACGTCGGTATAGGCCGCCGGGTCGTCGGCCAGGACCGCGACCACCGCGCCGAGCGGCACGTCCGTGATCTGCTCCGCGAGCATGATGATGGGGATCGGGCACTTCCGGCCCAGCGCGTCGATGGTCAGCGCGGGAGCCAGGCCGGATGGCGGAACCACGGGCCGTTCGGATTCCAGAACTGGGGCGGGACTGACGGCAGCATCCTGGGGGTCCGTGCGGCGGTCCGCGGGTCCACGCCCGAACAGGCGAAGCCGGCGTCCGGTCATGAGTGCAGCCTCACGCTCACATCATGCCCGCAGTCGGACCTGGTACGCGCGCTCGGCGCGAAGATCGGCCGCAGCCACAACGGAAACATGTGGGGGTCCTCGAAGGCCGGGACGCGGCGCACGATACTGTTTGCACGACACGCTGTAGCAGAACCGAGGAAGGTCCTCGCCTTGACTACCGATGACGCTGCCCCCCGGGGGGTACGGGGGGGCGGGAAGCCCCCCCGTGATCGGGGGGTTCCGGGGGGTCGCCCCCCCGGGCGGGCACTAGCGCGCGCGGCGGGCATGACGGTCGCGCTCGTGCTCCTGGTTCTCGGCCTGACCGGCTGCACGAACGACACGCTCACCAGGCTCGGCTTCCCCAACCCCATCACCGAGCAGGGCAAGACCATCCTCACCCTCTGGCAGGGATCCTGGATCACCGCCTTGTGCGTCGCCGCGCTGGTCTGGGGGCTGATCCTGTGGGCGGTGATCTTCCACCGCAAGCGCGGCGACAAGCTGCCGCCGCAGGCGCGCTACAACATGCCGATCGAGATCATGTACACGGCGGTGCCGTTCGTGATGAT
>JASHYW010000732.1 GCA_030042885.1 Streptosporangiaceae bacterium
GGGCGCGGCGGGACATGGCCACCGCCGAGACCGCCGGGGAGCTCATGCACACGCACCCGCCGATGGTACGGCCCGATGCGACCGTGGCCGAGGCGGCGCGGCTGATGGACCTGCACGAGGTCACCTGCCTGCCGGTAGTCGATGACGACGGGAAGCTGCTCGGGGTGGTGGGCCCGCGGGATCTGCTGCGGGTCTTCGCGTCCGATGACACCGCGCCGCTGTCCGCTCCGGAACGTGACGAATCCCCGACGACGCGCGGCACGCACCCGCCGCTGGCCTCGCGCGGGCTGACCTGACGATGGCCAGAGGGCAGCTCCGCATCTATCTCGGCGCCGCGCCCGGGGTCGGGAAGACATACGCGATGCTCGCTGAGGGCCAGCGCCGCCTGGGGCGCGGCACCGATGTGGTCGGCGGCCTGATCGAGACGCACGGCAGGCGGCTGACCGCGGCGATGGCGGAAGGCCTGGAGATGGTGCCGCGGCGCACCATGAGCTACCGGGGCACGAACTTCACCGAGATGGACGTGGACGCGGTGCTCGCGCGTCACCCGCAAGTCGCGCTCGTCGACGAGCTCGCGCACACCAACGTACCCGGCAGCAGGAACGCGAAGCGGTGGCAGGACGTCGATGAGCTGCTGGACGCGGGCATCGACGTCATCACGACCCTGAACATCCAGCACCTGGAGTCGCTCAGCGTTGTGGCGAGACAGGTCACCGGCGTGGAACAGCACGAGACGCTGCCCGATGAGGTCGCGCGGCGCGCCGGCCAGATTGAGCTGGTCGACATGACCCCAGAGGCGCTGCGGCGCCGGATGGTGCACGGCAACATCTACCCGCCGAACCGGGTCGAGGCCGCGCTGACCCATTACTTCCGGCCGGGAAACCTCACCGCGCTGCGCGAGCTGGCCCTGCTGTGGCTCGCCGACCGGGTCGATGAGGGCCTGCAGCGGTACCGCGCCGAGCATGGCATCGCCGCGCCCTGGGAGACCAGGGAGCGGATCGTGGTCGGTATCGCCGGCGAGCAGGGCGACGAGGTGGTCATCAGGCGAGCGGCCAGGATCGCCGCCCGCACTCCGGGCAGCGAGCTGCTCGCGGTGCACGTGGACAGGGACGACGGCCTGACCGGCGGCCCCACCGGGCCGCTGGAAACACAGCGCGCGCTGGTGGCCTCGGTCGGCGGCAGTTTCCATCAGATACCGGGCGAAGACGTCCCTGAGACGCTGCTGCGATTCGCCCGGGCCGAGAACGCGACCCAGATCGTGCTCGGGGCGAGCTTCCGCGGCCGGGTGCTCACCCTGTTCACCGGCAAGAGCATCCCGACCAGGCTGGCCCGCCAGGCCGGGCACATCGACGTACACCTGGTCAGCCGCGACGGAGGGAGGTCGTCCAGATGGTCGCCGGCGCGGGCGCTGGCCGCGTTCGGGCCGCGCCGGCGGCAAGCCGCGCGGGCCAGCGCCGAGGCGGCGGCCCTCACCCGGCTGGCCACTGCCGTGCTGCGCGGACGCGGCGACCTGCCAGACCTGCTCGAGGAGATCCGCCAGATGTTCGGCCTGGCCGCGGTCAGCCTGCTCGAGCACCGGCTGTCCGGGGGAGGCTGCTACGTCGTGGCCAGCGCGGGCGAGCAGCCGCCAGAAGGGCCCGGAGCCGACGTGGAAGTGCCGGTCAACGGGACGATGACGCTGGCTGGCCGGGGACGCGTCCTGGGCCATGAGGACATGCGAGTGCTGATGTCCTGTGCGGTTGAGATCGTGGCCGGCCTCAGTTCCCGGCGCGCGGAAGAGCAGGCAGCCCAGACGGCCTGGCATGCGGCTGACCTGCGCTCCCGGACCGCACTGCTCACCGCGACCGGCGACGACGCCCGTGAACAGCTCGCGGCCGCGCGGGCCGCGCTGACGGCGCTGGCGAACGGCACGGGCACGGCGCTCACGCCAGGCGGCCGGGCGGGGCTGCTCGCCAAGGCAGGCCGCGCGGTCGACCGGGTGAGCAGGCTCATGGAGGACCTCAGCGACCTCGGCCGGCTGCACTCAGGAGCGGTCGAGACCTATCTCCGGCCGGTCGACCTGGACGAGGTGCTGATGGCTACCCTCGATGACCTCGGACCGGGCGGCGAGAACATCACGGTCAGCATGGCCGACGACCTGCCCGACGTGATCGCCGATGCCGTCCTCCTCAGCCGGATCCTGACCAGCCTGCTGGCCGATGCCCTGCAACGCAGCCCGGCCGGCTCGCCGCCGGTGCTCACCGCGGTCGGCCTGGCCGACCGGGTCGAGATCTGCATCGCCGACGAAGGGCCGGACGAGAGCGGCGGCCAGGCCAGCCTGGCGCTCAGGCTGGCCGACGATCTCGCCGAGGCGATGGGCGACACGATAAGGTGCGAGCGGACTCCATCCGGCGGCCGTGCCGTGATCCTCACGCTGCCCGCCGCGCGATCCTCCCTACCTGGACGCCAGGACGGTGCCGGCGCCGGCGAGCCGACCGGGACCTTGGTCGCACGGCCGGAGGACCGGCAGACGTACACACGCCCGGCAGCGGGCACACAGACTGTGAAGGAAGCATCAGTCGGCGGAAAGTAGCTCACATGACGCACAAGAACGACCGCGTGCTGTCGGTCGCCGAACTGGCCCGGGTAGAAGGTGAAGGCGCCTTGTACATCCGGGCCAGCGGCAACACAGTTGAGGAAGCGCGGCTCGACATCTACGAGCCGCCCCGTTTCTTCGAGGCGTTCCTGCGTGGCCGCGCCTATACCGAACCGCCGGACATCACCGCGCGGATCTGCGGCATCTGCCCGGTTGCCTACCAGATGAGCGCGTGCCAGGCGATCGAGGACGCCTGCGGGGTCACCGTCGACGGACCGATCGCCGACCTGCGCAGGCTGCTGTACTGCGGGGAGTGGATCGAGAGCCACGCGCTGCACATCTACCTGCTGCACGCGCCCGACTTCCTCGGCTACTCCAGCGGTATCGAGATGGCCGCGGAACGGCGTGACATCGTGGAGCGCGGCCTGGCGGTGAAGAAGGCCGGGAACACGATCATGGAAGTGGTCGGCGGCCGGGCCATTCACCCCGTCAACGTGCGCGTCGGCGGCTTCTACCGGGCGCCGGCCCGGGCCGAGCTCGCCGCCCTGACCGACCCGCTGCGCCGGGCTCTGGACGGCGCGCTGGCCACCGTGCGCTGGGTGGCCGGGTTCGACTTCCCCGACCACGCGTGCGAGGCGGACATGCTCGCGCTGTCCCGTCCGGGCACCTACCCGATCGAGCGGGGAACGGTGGCGACCCGGTCGGGCCTGGAGTTCCCGGCGGTCGGCTGGGACGAGCACGTGATCGAGGAACACGTGGCGCACTCCAACGCGCTGCACGCTCACCTGGCCGACGGCGGCCGCTACCTCACCGGGCCGCTGGCCCGGTATTCGCTCAGCTCGCGCTGGCTGTCCCCGCTGGCGCGGGACGCCGCGCGGGCAGCGAAGCTGGGTGCGACCTGCGACAACCCGTTCCGCAGCATCATCGTCCGGGCCGTGGAGACGGTGTACGCGATCGACGAGGCGCTGCGGCTCATCGCCGCGTACGAACCTCCGGATCCCCCCGCCGTCGAGGTGCGCCCGCGGGCCGGCGTCGGCTACGGGGTGACCGAGGCGCCCAGGGGGACGCTGTACCACCGGTATGAGATCGGCGCGGACGGCATCATATCTGCCGCCCGGATCGTGCCTCCCACGTCGCAGAACCAGGCGGCCATCGAGGCCGACCTGCGCGCCTTCGTGGAGGCCCGGCTCGACCTCGACGACGCCGAGCTCACCCGCCAGTGCGAGCAGGCCATCCGCAACTACGACCCGTGCATCTCCTGCGCGACCCACTTCCTGGACCTCACGATAGAAAAATCCTTATCTGCCGAACGGACGGTGGTTCCAGTTTCAGCTCCTGGCGGCGGGCGGGTCGTGGTCATCGGCGTGGGCAGCGAGTTCCGGCGCGACGACGGCGCGGGGCCCGCGGTGGTCGGCAGGCTCCGCGATCTGGTGCCGCCCGGCGTGGACCTCGTGGTCACCGACGGCGAGCCCACCCGGCTGATGGAAGCCTGGACCGGAGCGGCGCTGGCCGTCGTGGTCGACGCGGTCCGCGCCGGGCCTGCCCAGCCGGGCCGGGTCCATCGTTTCGTCATAGACCGGCCGGGAACCGGATCGGCCCGGCCGGCGAGCTCACACGGACTCGGCCTGGACGACGCAATCAGCCTGGCAGTGGCCCTGGACCGGATGCCCGGGCGGCTGATCGTGCACGCGATCGAGGCGTCCGACCTGGCCCAGGGCATAGGCCTGACGCCTGCCGTCGCCGCGGCCGTGGGCCCGGTGACCAGCGCCATCCTCGCCGATATCGGCGCCGCCCGCCGGGACCATTAGGGTTGCTGGGATTCTTGGGGTCTTTAGGGTCGGGCTGAGGCGAGGGCGGGGGCGGCGGCGTTGAACGTGGCGAACACGCGGTCTACTTCGCCCTCGGTCATGCCGAGATGCCTGAGCTGAGCGGTCAGGGCAGCGAGGTTCGGCGCGGCCACCGGGCCGAAGCAGCCGTAGCAGCCCCGGCCGAAGGCCGGGCAGATGGCACCGCAGCCGGCCTGGGTGACCGGCCCCAGGCACGGCGTGCCGCGTGAGACCATGACGCACGACGTGCCGCGCAGCTTGCAGTCGTAGCAGACGCTGTGCGACGGAATCTGGGGCTTGCGGCCGGCCAGCAGCGCGGTCAGCAGCTCGATCAGCTGGCGCCGGTCGATCGGGCAGCCCCGCAGCTCGAAGTCCACCGTGACGTGATCGGCCACCGGCGTCGAAGTGGCCAAGGTCGAGATGTAGTCCGGCCGTGCGTACACCACCGAGGTGAACTCGGCCACGTCGGCGAAGTTGCGCAGGGCCTGGATTCCGCCGAAGGTGGCGCAGGCACCGATGGCGACCAGCGTCCGCGACGCCTCGCGGATCTCGACGATGCGGCGGGCATCCCGCTCGGTGGTCACCGACCCTTCCACCAGGGACACGTCATACGGACCCGCCACCTCCGCACTCGAGGCCTCGGTGAAGTGGGCGATCTCGACGGCTCCGGCCACCGCGAGCAGTTCGTCCTCGCAGTCGAGCAGGGTGAGCTGGCAGCCGTCGCAGGAGGCCAGCTTCCACACGGCCAGCGTGGGCTTTGTGGCAACGGTCATCACAGCTCCTTCTTGGCCACCAGGGGCGCGGCTTCGGCGAAGCTGACCACGGGGCCGTCGCGGCAGAGCAGGAGCGGGCCGAGCTGGCAGTGGCCGCACAGCGCGGCGCCGCACCGCATGTTCCGCTCCAGCGAGACCCGGATATCACTGGCCGGGACGCCGCGGTTCACCAGGGCCTCGGAACAGAGCCGCATCATGATCTCCGGGCCGCACACGAACGCCGCCGTGTCATCCGGGTCATCGATCGCGCCGTCGATGAGCCTGGTCACCAGGCCGACCTGGCCCTTCCAGCCCGCGTTGCCGTGGTCGACCGTCACCCGCACGTCGGCACCGCGCCTGCGCCAGGTCTCCAGCTCGCGGGTGAAGATCAGGTCATCCGGGGACCGCGCGCCGACGAGCAGGACCACCCGGTCGTACCTGGCCCGCTCGGCCAGCGCGGTCAGCAGCACCGGGCGCAACGGCGCGAGGCCGATGCCGCCCGCCACGACCAGCATGTCCCGGCCATCGGCGCCGTGCAGCTGCCAGTCGGTGCCAAACGGGCCGCGCACCCCGATCATGTCGCCGGGGGCCGCGGCGCACAGCGCCCGGGTCACCGCCCCGACCGCGCGGATCGTCTGCACCAGGACCTGACCAGGCAAGCCCCCGGGACGGAAACCGCTGACCGAGACCGGGACCTCTCCCACGCCGTACATGTACAGCATGGTGAACTGGCCGGGACGCGGCGGCTCGATCGGAACTCCCGCGGGGCGCAGCATCAGCGTCACTGTGTCATAGGTCTCGGCCCGGCGTGCCGCCACCACGTAGCGGGCGGGCCGCATCACCGACTCCGGCCCGGCAGGCGCGATCACGCGGTCCCTGGTGACCGTCATGGCTCCTCCTCCGGATGCTCCCGTTCGGCGCGGAGGGCCTTCACTTCTTCGGTGAGGTCGATGCCGACCGGGCACCACACGATGCAGCGCCCGCAGCCGACGCAGCCCGACGAGCCGAACTGGTCATGCCAAGTGCCTAGCTTGTGGGTGAGCCACTGCCGGTACCTGCTCTTCGGCGACGGCCGGACGCTGCCGCCGTGCAGGTAGGAGAAATCGAGGTCGAAGCAGGAATCCCAGCCCTCCCAGCGCTCGGCGTGCTCACCGGTCAGGTCGGTGGTGTCCTCGATGGTCGTGCAGAAGCAAGTGGGGCAAGCCATGGTGCAATTACCGCAGGTCAGGCACCGCGCAGCCACGTCGTCCCAGCGCGCGGCCTGATGGCTGTCCGCCATCAGCTCCCGCAGGCCGTCGGCCTCCATGTGGCGGCCCATCCGGTCCGCCGCCGCCTCCACCGCCGAGCGCGCCCGCTGGACGGTTGCCTGGTCGGCTCGCTCGCTGGGGACCTGCCGGAGAAGGTCCTCGCCCTGCTGCGAGCCGACCTCGACCAGGAAATGATGCCCGCGTTCGTCCGCTAGTTCGGTGAGGGCCAGGTCATACGCACCGCCCTCGGCCCCGGGCCCGGTGCCCATGGACGCGCAGAAACACGCCTCGCCTGGCTCGGTGCAGTTCACCGCGACGATGAACAGCCGGGCGCGGCGCGCCGCATACCGCGATCCCGGCTGCGCTAGCACCCGGTCCTGGATCGCGATCGCCCGCAGATCGCAGGGCCGGACGCCCAGGAAGGCGTACCGCGGCGGTTCGTCGTCTTCG
>JASHYW010000733.1 GCA_030042885.1 Streptosporangiaceae bacterium
GGCGCCACGGAAGTGTGTATGCAGGGAGGCATCCATCCCGATCTGCCAGGAACGGCATATTTCGAAATCGCTTCCGAGGTCAAGCGTCGTTGCCCGGATCTTCACGTCCATGCGTTCTCCCCGATGGAGGTGGTCAACGGCGCCTCCCGCACCGGGCTGCCGATCCGGGAGTGGCTGGTCCGGGCCAGGGAGGCGGGCGTCGACTCGCTCCCAGGCACGGCGGCGGAGATCCTCGACGACGACGTGCGCTGGGTGCTGACCAAGGGCAAGCTGCCCGCCTCGGTGTGGATCGAGGTGATCACCACCGCGCACGAGCTGGGCCTGCCGACCTCGGCCACGATGATGTACGGGCACGTGGACACCCCGGCGCACTGGGTCGGGCACCTGCGCGTGATCCGGTCGATCCAGGAGCGGACCGGGGGCTTCACCGAGTTCGTCCTGCTGCCGTTCATCCACTCCAACGCGCCCATCTACCTGGCGGGCCTGGCCCGGCCCGGGCCGACCAGGCGGGAGAACCGGGCGGTGCACGCCGTGGCCCGGCTGATGCTGCACGGGGCGATCGGCTCGGTCCAGTGCTCCTGGGTCAAGCTCGGCGACGTCCTGTGCCGGGACGTGCTGCGCGGCGGCGCCAACGACCTGGGCGGCACGCTCATGGAGGAGACCATCAGCAGGATGGCCGGCGCCGACCACGGCTCCTACAAGACGATCAGCCAGCTCCGGGCCATAGCCGAGCCGCTCGGCCGCCCGCTGCGCCAGCGCACCACCACCTACGGCGACGTCCCGCCCGAGCGGCTCGCGGCCGCCGCCGCCAGCGACGGCGTCTGCGCCTCCGTCCGCTCCGGCCTGCCGATCCTCGCCTAACCCGTCATCGCGGACGTTTCGCCCGCTATGACGAGGGAAACGACCCACGGTCATCCGGGACCGGGATTTCAGCGCGTCAGGAGGAAGTCGCCGGGGTCGCGCGGCGGGCGCGGGCGTGCCTGCTCGGCGGGGCGGCCGACGGCGATGGCGCCCATGGGCCGCCAGCCGTCCGGCAGGTCCATCGCCCGGGCGGCGACATCCTGGCAGAACAGCGTGCTGGAGATCCAGGCCGAGCCGAGCCCTTCCACGGCCAGCGCGATGAGCAGGTTCTGCACGGCCGCGCCCATGGAGACCGTGAACATGGCCTGTTCCGCAGCCGAACGCCGCTGGTCGGGATAATCGTGCGCCGCGTCGGTGACCAGGCACGGCACAACGATCAGCGGGGCGAGCCACAGCGGCTCCCCGCGGCGGATCCGGCGGGCGATCTGCTCCTGCGTGAACCCGTCCCGCCCCAGGTCCGAGATCCAGGCCTCGCGCATCGCATCCAGCAGCGTCTCACGCGCGGCCGCCGACTCAAGGACCACGAAACGCCACGGCTGGCTGTGATGCGGCGCGGGCGCGGTCAAGGCGGTGGCGACCGCCCGGCGGACCGCCTCGCCATCGACCGGCTCGCCGGTGAACGCCCTGATGGTCCTGCGGGCCAGCGGCACGTCCGCTGATCCGTAGCGGAACATGTCCTCGTCGGCGGGCCGGATGAGGGCCTGCGCGCCCGGGCCGTCCTGCTCGGTGACCAGGCTCGCCAGTCCGTGCACCACCGCGACCGGGACCCGCAGTGACTTCCCCTTCACCAGGTCGGCGGCGCCGGCGATCTCGTCGGCCACGGCGGCGACCGTGACGTCCAGGATGTTGCCGAAGGTGTCGGCCTGGCCGCGGTAGTCGCGGACGGGAACCACGCCCGCCGCGCCGATGGCGTTGTCGGTCTGCCCGGCCCGCCACGGCCTGCCCATCGTGTCGCTGATGATGACGCCGAGCCTGCGGCCGGTCCGGGCCTGCAGCGCCTTGCGCAGCCGCCTGGCCGACTCGTCGGGGTCCTCGGGCAGCAGGACCACGGTTCCCGGAGCCGTGTTGGACTCGTCCACGCCGGCCGCGGCCAGGACCAGGCCATGCCGGGTCTGCGCGATGGTGGTCGCGCCGCGCCTGGCCACCACCCGCGCCGTCTCCGCCTCGATGGCCTGCTCACGGGAGGCGGCCAGCACCCGGCCCTCGGCCTTGCTCACGATCTTCGAGGTGATGACCAGGATGTCGCCGTCGAGCAGGGCCGGAGCAGCATCAGCGATGAGCCGGGCCAGGTCGCTGTCCGTGGTGATCTCGGGCAGCCCGGTGACCGGGGCGACCGTGACGGTGTTGGCCTCGCGGGGACGATCCCCAGTGCTTGCCCCGGGGGGACGATCCCCCCCAGACCCCCCCTGCTCACGGGGGGGCTGCCCGCCTCCCCGTACCCCCCTGGCCCCCCTGGCCTCCCTGGCCTCCCTGGCCCCCCTGGCCCCCCTGGCCCCCTCAGTCACCTCAGCTCCAGGGCCAGGTCCAGGGCCGCACGGGCGATCGCGGTGGTGGCCGGCAGATCGCGCATGAACAGCGGCACGGCGCGGACCTCGATACCCGCTAGCGCCAGGTCGTCGGCCGCGGCCTTGTCCTGGTCATCGACCAGCCAGCCGTCGATCAGCTCCGGTCCGTAGTGCGCGCCGACCGCGGCGGCCGATGTGGCGACGCCGATCACGGCCAGGCAGGCGTCGGCCATTCCGCGCACCGGCGCGCCACCGACGATGGGCGAGACGCCCACCACGGTCTTGGCCGCGACCGCCGTCCTGATGCCGGGAACGGCCAGGATGGTGCCGATGCTCACCACCGGGTTCGACGGCGGGAACAAGATCACGTCCGCGTCGCCGATCGCCTCGAGCACCCCCGGTGCCGGGGCCGCGTCGGCGGCGCCTACGGCGGTGATGGCCACCGCGGGCGTCTGCGCGTGCATGCGCACCCACCACTCCTGGAAATGAACCGTGTGCCGGCCCTCGGCGTCCTGCAGCACGACGTGCGTCTCGATGGGGTCATCGGACATCGGGAGCAGCCGCACTCCCGGCCGCCACCGCTGGCACAGCCGCTCGGTGACGGCCGACAGCGGATGGCCGGACGCCAGCAACTGGCTGCGCAGGATGTGGGTGGCGAAGTCCCGGTCACCGAGCGTGAACCAGTCCGGGCTCGCGCCATAGGCGGCCAGCTCCGCCCGGACGCTGAAGGTCTCATCGGTCCGGCCCCAGCCCTGCTGCTCGTCGATGCCCCCGCCGAGTGTGTACATGACGGTGTCGAGGTCCGGGCAGACCCGCAGGCCGAACAGCGTGATGTCGTCGCCGGTATTGCCGATGACCGTGAGTTCGGCGTCCGGGGCCGCTCGCTTCAGGCCGCGGAGGAAGCGCGCGGCGCCCACGCCGCCCGCGAGCACAGTGATGCGCATACGTCAAAGTCTGTCAGGCCCGCCCCTGGCCCTCTGTCCGGCCCGCTCCTGGCCCTCTGTCCGGCCCGCTCCTGGCCCCCTGTCCGGCCCGCTCCTGGCCCCCTGTCCGGCCCAGGCCTGGTCCCGGCGCCGACGCCACCCACTCCACTCCCGGACCCGCGACCGCAGTGGCCGCTGATACCAGCGCGGCTCTTGGTGCTGATGTGCTCGGTGCCTCCCGGTTTCCCAGGTGGTTTATCTCGCATCTCAGGCAACGGAGCGACCATTATCACCTTCCTGGCTTGACTTGAAGTAAGACACGCGAGTGTAATTTCATTGATGTGATTTCTCACCTCTGGGGAGTGGCGGGAACCGGGGGGCTCCGGATCGGGAGGGAGGATGTGCTGTGACTGAGGTCATCGTCCCGCTGGCGCAGGTGCTGGTCAGCCCGGATGATGTCGACGAGCTGGGCTGGCAGGACCAGGCGCTGTGCGCGCAGACAGATCCGGAGGCGTTCTTCCCGGAAAAGGGAGGATCGACCCGGGAGGCCAAGCGGGTGTGCCGGAGTTGCGAGGTCCGCGCCGAGTGCCTGGAGTACGCCCTGGAGCATGACGAGCGGTTCGGCATCTGGGGCGGCATGTCGGAGCGGGAACGTCGGCGCCTGAAGCGCCAGGCCGTCTAGGCAGCAGACATCACGCGTTCGGCCTGCTGACCACGTTCGGCCTGTGAGCGTTATTCAGGACCGGCACGCGAGTACGGGCCTTCCGGGCCCGTGCGAGCGGCCGGTGCGTGGCTACGGCGGGAACCGTCGCGGGATCTGAATAACGCGAACTTTTGAATTGAGCGCTGTGTATGGTTGGTGCTGTCGTGAACGCACGGGGGTTTGCCGTTCGCGTAGTACACGCGCTCTTGCCGGGTAGACAGCCGCGCGGAGCGCCGTTGCCCACGCCACCAGACAGGACCCTTGTCAGAGAACGCATCGCACCTGCGTCACGTGGTCACTGCCGTGATCGTTGCGCACGACGGTGCCCGGCTATTGCCGGGACTCATCAATGGGGTGCGGGAGCAGACGCATCCCGTGCATCGCGTCGTCGGGGTCGACACCGGCAGCCGGGACCGCAGCGGGGCAACGCTGGCCGAGCTTCTCGGTCCGAACGCGGTCTTCGGCATGGAACCCGACACCGGCTACGGCGAGGCCGTATCCCGTGCGCTGCAGCACCCCGCGGCGCGCAGGACCGCGACAAGATCCGACGCCGAGCCGGGACCACTGGCCGAGTGGATCTGGCTGCTGCACGATGACTGCGAACCAGCCGCCGACGCCCTCGAGCAGATGCTCAGGGTGGCCAGCCGCCGCAGCAGGTCGACGGCGGTGCTCGGCCCGAAGCTGAAGGACCCGGCCGACCGGCGCGTGCTCCGCGAGGCGGGCATCACCGTCGACCGCGCCGGGCGCCGTTTGACCGGGATCGAGCCGGGCGAGATCGACCAGGGCCAGCACGACGGAAACCGGCCGGTCCTGGCGGTGAGTTCGGCGGGCATGCTGATCCGCCGCGATGTCTGGGATCAGACGGGCGGGTTCGACAGCAACCTGCCGCTGTTCCGTGACGACATCGACTTCTGCTGGCGGGTTCACGCGGCCGGCTACGAGGTGCGGGTAGTGACCGGCGCGGTGATGTACCACCGTGAGCTGTCGGCCAGGCAGATCAGGAAGGTTCCCGCCGCAGGGGGTCATCCGCGGCTGCTCGACCGGCGCAGCGCCCTGTACGTGTTCGCGGTCAACCTGCCGTTCGGCCGCATGCTCGCCATCGTGGGAGGCTGCGTCGTCGGCTCCGTGGTCCGCGCGGCGTACTTCCTCCTCACCAAGCAGCAGCGCAAGGCCTGGGCTCACCTTGGCGCGATTGCCTGGCTGCTGCGTCACCCGGTGCTGCTCTGGCGCGCGCGCCGCCGCCGCGCGGCTAACCGCAAGCAGGGCTGGGCTGTGCTGCGCGCCCAGCTGCCCAGGGGCCGCACGCTGGCCCGGCTCGCCGAAGGCGCCGCGAGCCTGCTGTCCCGCAGCCCGGGCTACGAGACCGGCGGACTGCATCAGGCCCTCATCGACGAGCCCGGTGAGGATCTGCCGATGCCTGCCGCCGATTCGGTCATCCGGCGCGTGCTGACCAGCCCGGCCGTCCTGCTCTGCGCCGGGCTCATCCTCGTCGCCCTGGTGGCGGAGCGTTCGCTGGCCGGCTCCGTGCTGACCGGTTCGGGCACGCTCAAGGGCGGGATGCTCATCCCCGCCTGGGGCGGGGCGAGCGATCTGTGGCGGGAGTACCTGGCGGGCTACCACGACACCGGCCTCGGCTCGGCCGCGAGCGCTCCGCCCTACCTCGGGCTGATGGCCGCGCTGGCCACCGTGATGGCCGGCAAGTCTTGGCTGGCCACGGATGTGCTGCTGCTCGGATGCGTACCCGCGGCGGGGATAACGGCCTTCCTCGCCGCCAGGCGCATCACGCCGGTGCTGGCGGCCAGGTGCTGGATCGCGGTCACTTACGCGCTGCTCCCGGTGGCGATGGGCGCCGTGGCCACCGGGCGGATAGGCACCGCCGCCGCCTTCGTCCTGCTTCCGCTCATCGGCATCACCATCGACCGGATGCTCACCTTCCCTCCGCGGGCAGCCCGCCGGGCGGCCTGGGCGACCGGCCTGCTCGTCGCGGTCGCCGCGGCGTTCGTGCCGCTGGTCTGGCCGATCGCGGTGCTCGCCGCGCTCGGCGCGGTCGCGGCCTGGCCGTGGCTGGGCCGGAGGTTCGCCGTCAATGCGGCGATCGTCGCGGCCGTGCCGGCGGTGGTCCTCATACCGTGGACATTCCACCTGCTCACCCACCCCTCCGCGTTCTTCCTCGAGGCCGGGGTGCCGCGGCCTGGACTGGCCTCGGCGGGCCTGCGGCCGGAGTCGGTGCTGCTACTCAGCCCCGGTGGCCCGGGCCTTCCGCCGGCCTGGGTCACCGTGGGGCTGGTCCTGCCGGCGTTCTGTGCGCTGCTGGCGCGCAGGCGGCTCGCCCTGGTGTACGCGGGCTGGGGCATCGCCTTGTCCGGGCTGGTGATCGCCCTCGCGGTGAGCAGGATCCGGGTGACGCCGCCTCAGGGCGGGACCTCGGTCAGCGCCTGGCCAGGCATCGCGATCACTATCGCCGCCATCGGCCTGCTGCTGGCGGCCACGCCGCTGATCGAGGCGGCCGGCGGGATGGCCCGGCGAACCGGAGAGCCCGCTGCGGGCCGGCTGCCCCGCACCAGCGGGCGCAGGCTCGCCGCGCTGGCGGGTCTGGCCATCGTGGTCTCGGCGCCGGTGCTCGCCGCCGGGTACTGGCTAGCTGAGGGCGTCCGCGGTCCGGTGACCGCCGCCGGACCGCAGATCCTGCCCGCCTTCGTCGCGGCCGCATCCTCCGGCCCGGACCGGAGCCGGACCCTGGTCGTGCGGCAGGACGGCGGTGTGCTGACCTATTCCGTCCTGCGCAACACCGATCCCGTGCTCGGCGAGCCGGAACTGGTGCAGAACTCTTCCGCCACGCACGCGCTGGACGGCGTCGTCGGCTCCCTGGACGCGGCCGCCAGCGGCGACACGGGAGATACCGGGCAGGCGCTCAGCCAGTTCGGCATCGGCTACGTGCTGCTGCCCGCCCCCATCGATCAAGCACTGGCGTACCAGCTCAACGGGGCGGCCGGGCTGGTCCCGCTGACCGTGGCGCCCGCCTATGACCTGTGGCAGGTCGCGGGGACGGTCGCGCGCGCCCGCGTGATCGGCGCCGATGGCACCGTGGTGCCGGTCCCCTCCGGCCCGATCGGCGTGCAGGCGGACGTCGCCCCGGGGACCGCGGGCACGCTGGTCCTGGCCGAGCCGGCGGGCGGCTGGTCCGCGACCCTCAACGGAAGACCGCTGGCCAAGCTGGCCGCACCGGTCGACGGATGGGCCCAGGGCTGGGTTCTGCCTGCCGGCGGCGGCCGCCTGGTCATCGGGCGTGACGAGACGGCGCGGGACGTCAGCCTGGCCGCCGAGGCCGTGGCCGTCCTGGTCGTCTTCGCGCTGGCCCTGCCGGGCACCAGGTCGGCCGTCCCGGCCCTGGCCGCAGAGGCCGGGACCAGGCCCGAGCCGGAGGCGATCCCGGCAGCTGGCCGACGGCGGAACCGCGCCAGCGGACCGAGCCTGGCCCGGCGTACGCACACACCGCCGCCGCAGTTCGCCCTGGCCGCCAGCCGGGCCCCCGGAGCCGACGGCGCCGGCCCGGCCGAGTTCAGC
>JASHYW010000734.1 GCA_030042885.1 Streptosporangiaceae bacterium
TGGCTCGGTCCGGGTCGTTCCAGAAGCCGACAGGCATCGACGGCATCGGCTGGGTGATCACCAGCTCGCCCACCTCGCCTATGACCGGCTTGCCGTCATCGTCATACGCCTCCACCTTCGCCCCGAGGCAGCGTCCGGGGATTATGCCCGCCCGCACCGGCAGCAGCGGGCACGGCCCGACGAAGCCCGTGCACAGATCGGTGCCGCCCGAGTACGAACCGAGCAGCAGGTCCTGCTTGACCCGCTGGTACACCCAGCCGAACGCCTCGGGCGGCAGGGGTGAACCGGTCGAGCCGACGGCGCGCAGGGCGGACAGGTCCAGCTCATCGCCCGGGCGCAGCCCGGCCTTCATGCAGGCGACCAGGTAAGGCGCGCCGACACCCAGGTAGGTGACGCCGTGCTCCGCGGTCAGCCGCCATAGCCGGTCCGTGGCCGGGTAGGTGGCGCTGCCGTCGTACAGCACGATCGTCACGCCGGCCAGAAGGCCCCCGGCCAGGTAGTTCCACATCATCCAGCCGGTCGTGGTGTACCAGGTGAACACGTCGCCGGGCTTGAGGTCCTGGTGGAACGAGAGCGCCTTGAGGTGCTCGAGCACGATCCCGCCGTGCCCGTGCATGATCGGCTTGGGCAGCCCGGTGGTGCCCGACGAGTAGACCACCCAGAGCGGATGCGCGAACGGCACCTCGGTGAACTCCGGCTCCCTGTATCTCCCGCTTGCTCTATCATCCCCGCTTGCCTCCGGGGCCCCACCCACCTCCCCATCCCCCTTCACTCGCCGCCTTCCCTGGTCGCTTTCGCTCCCCGGTCCAGGCGGCACCGCGCCCCTTTGGCTCGCGGGGGGAGTCCAGGCGGCGCCGCGCCCCTCCGGCTCGCCCTGTTCCGGTTCCGCGCCGAGGTCGTCCCACTGGGTGAACGGAACAGTCAGCTGTCCGCCGGGCTCGCCCAGCACCTCCACCAGCACCACCGCGGACAGGCCGGGCAGGGCCGCCGCCACGTCGCGCACCAGGCCGGCCCGGGAGAACACCTTGCCCCCGTACCCGTAGCCGTCGCATGCGATCAGCACCTTGGGCTCGATCTGCGCGAACCTGTCGATCACGCTGCGCGCGCCGAAATCCGGCGAGCACGAGGACCAGATCGCGCCCAGGCTCGCCGTCGCGAGCAGGCCGATGACCGCCTCGGGCACGTTCGGCAGCAGCGCCGCCACCCGGTCACCCCGGCGGACGCCCAGCGACCGCAGGCCCTGCGCCACCCGCGCGACCTGTCCGGCGAGCTCGGCGTAGGTCAGACGCCCCGATCTGGACCGTTCGGAATCAAAAATAATCGCGGTCCGGGCGGGATCGGTCCACGCGGTCCTCAGCGCGTTACGGGCGTAATTGAGCGTGGCTCCTTCGAACCAGCGCACGTCGGGCATGACCTCGCCGGCCAGGACCGGGCCCGGGCCCCGGTCGCCGAGCACCTCGAAGTAGTCCCACAGCGCCGCCCAGAACGGCCCCGGCTGCGTCACGGACCACTGCCACAGGTCCTGGTAGCCCGCGAACCGGGGCCCGCGCCCGGCGGCGAGCCAGTGCATGAACCGGGTAATCCGTGCCTCATGGACCGTCTGCTCATCCGGCTCCCAGAGCACCGTGCCGTAACCCCGGCTGGTCAGGTCACTTAGGTCCATGCTCACAGCATCGTGCCATCATGGCGGGCCTGGCAACGCCCGGCGGGGACGCGGAGCCCGCGTCGCGGCCCGCGAATCCCCTTAAACGCCATGAATCACCATAAACCGGGATTTCGGGGTCTGGGGGGCCGAGCGGAGTGGGGGCCCGTATCAGGCCTGTCCGGGGCGTCGCTGCCCGGCGGTTCGGTGAGACGGGTGATAAGAGTGACGAGGCCAGCGGTGTCGGTGAGGTCTGGCAGCACCGCGTCGGCGCCCGCATCGCGCAGTTCCGCCGCGCTGGCCCGGCCGCTGGCCACCGCGAGCGATGAGGCCCCGCCGATCCGGGCCGCGTCCACGTCACGGGCGGAGTCCGCCACGTAGACCGTGGCCTGTTCACTGAACGTCACGCCGTATTTCTCCGACGCGCGCTGCCTGGCCACCCGCAGCAGCGTGCCCTTGGGATAGGCCTCGGAACCGTACCCGCCGACATCGAAGTCCATGAAGCCGTCCAGGCCGAACGCGCGCAGCTTCAGCATCGCGTTCGGCTTGCCGTTGCCGGTCAGGACGGTCTGCACCACGTGATCGAGCGTGGCCACGGCGGCCACCGCCTCGGCCGCGCCGGGCAGCAGCTGGCCCGCTGTGGCCAGATCGTCGCGCCGCGCCAGCAGGGCCGCGGCCAGCTCGGCGCCGAACGGCTCGAGCAGGCGTTCGGCCTCGCCGCCGGTGCGCACGTCCACGCCGTTCAGCGCGAGCGCGTCGAAGAAGATCTCCGACTCCGACCGGCCCGCCATCTGCGGCAGCCGGATCAGCGGGCGGCCCGCCACCACGCCGAACGCCTCGACGTAGGCCTCTCGGGTTACCCGTATGACATCGACCAGGGTCAGGTCGATATTCCACAGAACCAGCCGGTGAATGGTGCCGTCCTCCGGTGCCGTGCGCCAACCCATGTGGGGTCTGCTCTGCGGTACAGGCTAGTCCAGCCCGGTACGGCACCTAGGCCGGAACGATGTGGCGCTGACACGGTTATAGCCGTCACGATGTCACATCGTTGTGGTTGGTCGGCGGGCGCTCGCGTGACTGGAGGTAGATTCGGGGCAGCAGGGGCAGCTGGTGTCGGCCCGGACGGGCGCACGCGGCGGCCAGGGGCGGAACGTGCCTTCCGTCAACCCATGTGAGGGTATCGGTAGTCGGACGGGGGCACGAAGAGTTCCTTGACGGCCCGGGCGGAGATCCACCGGATCAGGTTGAAGACCGAGCCGGCCTTGTCGTCGGTGCCGCTCGCGCGGGCGCCGCCGAACGGCTGCTGGCCGACGACCGCGCCGGTGGGCTTGTCGTTGATGTAGAAGTTTCCCGCGGAGTACCGGAGCACGTCGGTGGCCTGCGCGATCGCGGCGCGGTCAGTGGCGAGGACCGAGCCGGTCAGCGCGTAGGGCGCGACGTCCGCCGCCTGCACGAGCATCTGATCGTAGGCGGCGTCGGGGTAGACGTGCACGGCGAGGATCGGGCCGAAGTACTCGGTGGTGAAGACCTCGTCGGCCGGGTCGGAGCACTCAAGCACCGTGGGCGTGACGAAAAATCCGTCCGTGTCGTCGTACCGGCCGCCGGCCAGGATCCGGACCGAGTCCCTGGTCCTGGCGCGCTCGATCGCGTCGGCCTGCTTGGCGAAGGCCCGGGCGTCGATGACGGCTCCCATGAACAGCGACAGGTCGGAGGCCACGTCACCCATGGTCAGCGACTCGACCTGGGCGATGAAGTCGTCACGGGTGCGGGCCCAGACCGACTCGGGCAGGTAGGCGCGGGAGGCCGCCGAGCACTTCTGGCCCTGGTACTCGAACGCGCCGCGGATCAAGATGACGGCCAGGCTTTGCTGCTCGGCCGACGGGTGCACGATCACGAAGTCCTTGCCGCCGGTCTCCCCCACCACCCTGGGGTAGTTGCGGTACCTCGCGATGTTCTCGCCGACGCTCCGCCACAGGTGCTGGAAGGTGCCGGTGGAGCCGGTGAAGTGGATGCCGGCCAGGTCGGGATGGGGCAGCGCCACCTGGGACACCGCCTGGCCGTCCCCGGTCACCAGGTTGATCACCCCGGGCGGCAGGCCCGCCGCCTCGAGCA
>JASHYW010000735.1 GCA_030042885.1 Streptosporangiaceae bacterium
CCGATGCTGGGGAAGAAGCTGGTGTCGACCACGTACAGGTTGTCCAGTTCGTGGGCCTTGCAGTTGACGTCGAGCACCGAGGTCGCCGGGTCGGTGCCGAACCTGACGGTCCCGGCCTGGTGCGCGCAGCCGGCGATCGGGATGTCGGTCTTCAGGTAGTGGAACCGGTGGGCCAGGTGGCCGGGGTGCATGCGGAGCGAGCCGAGCATCGAATGCAGCTGCTGGTACAGCCGTTTGGCGGCGGTCGGGTTGCTGGGGGTGTAGGCCAGGTGGGGGGCGCCGTCCGGGCCGAGGGTGACCCGGTTGTCCGGCTGGGGCAGGTCCTCGGTGGACAGCCAGAAGTCCACGGCGTGCGCGGCGACGTCGCGCAGCGTCCAGTTCGGCGCGAACTTGGTCTCCAGCGGCTTCTCACCGCGGAACATCGCCGCCTGGGACTTGCCGATCATCTGGATGTTGCCCATCGGGTAGTCGAAGTCCGGGCCGCTGAAGTAGAAGTCGTTGACGCCGAGGGTCTTCTGGAACACGGTCGGGTTCGGGTCCTGGGACAAGGCCAGCACGGCCTGGCTGTCGTGGTACATGAAGTTGCGGCCCACCTGATCCGAGCCGTTGGCCAGCCCGCCCGGGTGCTTGTCGCTGGCCGAGGCCAGCAGCAGCTTGGCGGAGTTGGCCGCGCCGCAGGAGACGACCACGATGTCGCCCTCATATCGCTCGGTGCCGCCGTCGTGCTCGGCCACGACCTGGGTGACGGCGGTTCCGGCCGGGTTGGTCTCCAGTTTCACCGCCCGCGCGTTCCGGACCAGGGTGACGTTGGCGTGCTCCAGGGCGGGGCGGACACCGCACACCTCGGCGTCGGCCTTGGCGTGCAGCGGGCACGGGAACCCATCGCAGTCCTCGCAGCGCGCGCAGATGCTGTAGGGCCGGTTCCCCTCGTCGAGCAAGATGCCGCACGGCGCATGAAACGGGTGGTAGCCATCCGCGGCCAGGTCATCGGACAGCTGCTGGATCCGCGGCTCGTGGGAGACCGCCGGGTACGGATACGGTGCGCTGGCCGGCGGGTCCGTCGGGTCCTCCCCCCGCGCGCCGTGGACCTGATACATTTGCTCGGCCTTGGTGTAATACGGCTCCATGTCGGTGTAGGAGATGGGCCAGGCCGGCGACAGGCCGTCATGGTGGCGCAGTTCGCCGAAGTCCTCGGCGCGCAGCCGGTACAGGGCGGCCCCGTACAGCTTGGTCGCGCCGCCGACGAAGTAGTGCACCTGCGGCTGGAAGAACGACTTACCCTTCGGGTCGTACCAGCTGTCCGGGGAGATGTACCGGCCGTCGACGAACACGTCCACGGTGGACCAGTTGGCCGGCTCGCGGGGCAGCCAGTCGCCGCGCTCGAGCAGCAGGATCCGCTTGCCCGACGGGGCCAGGTGGCGGGCCAGCGTGCCGCCGCCCGCGCCGGAACCGATGATGATCACGTCATATGTGTCCGCCATGTGCCTACTTTCGCCGACTCCGGGGACGGCAGGCATCGTCCGTCGCGGATGAGGACCAGCGGGCGGGCCGGCCGCCGAGCAATCACCCCCCGCGAGGGATGCCCGGCAACCCGCGTCACGGCGACAGTGCTGGTGTATCCGCGAACCCGGAGGCAGGGGGAGACAGCCGATGACGAATGTCGATCTGGCACGGGTGCAGTTCGCGTTCACCTCGATCAATCATTTCTTCTTCGTGCCGGTCACGATCGGGCTGGCGTTCTTGACCGCGCTGCTGCAGACGGCGTGGTACCGCAGCAAGAACGACCAGTACCTGCGGCTGACCAGGTTCTTCGGCACGCTGCTGGTCATCAACGTGGCGATCGGCGTGGTGACCGGGCTGGTGCAGGAGTTCCAGTTCGGGATGGACTGGGGGGCCTACTCCCGGCTGGTCGGGAACATCTTCGGCGCCCCGCTGGCCATGGAGGGGCTGGCCGCGTTCTTCCTGGAGTCGACGTTCCTGGGGCTGTGGCTGTTCGGCTGGGACAAGCTGCCCCGCCTGGTGCATCTGCTGACGATCTGGGCCGTCTCGCTGGGCACCGCGCTGTCGGCGGCGTTCATCATGGCGGCCAACTCCTGGATGCAGCATCCGGTCGGCTACGTGATGGTCAACGGCAAGCCGCAGCTGAACGATATCTGGGCGGTGTTCACCAACCCGGTGTTCGTGTGGGGATACGTCAAGGTGCTGTTCGCGGCGCTGGTCACCGGTTCGGTGATCATGCTGGCGGTGTCGGCGTGGCAGCTGCGGCACGGCGGGGACCGCGAGGTGTTCACCCGGTCGGCCCGTCTTGGGCTGGTCATCCTGGTGCCTGCGATCTTGTTCGCCATGCTGGTGGGTGATGAGCTGGGCGTGGTCGAGGACCGGTACCAGCCGATGAAGATCGCGGCGGCCGAGGCGCAGTGGACGACGTGCCAGCCGTGCTCGTTCTCGCTGTTCCAGATCGGCGGCGGCAAGAACGACCAGACCCCGACCGAGATCATCGCGATCCCGCACCTGCTGTCCCTGCTGGCCACCAACTCCTGGAACGGCAAGGTCGAGGGGCTGACCCCGCTGAACAACCAGTACGTCAGCCAGTACGGTCCTGGTTATTACGTGCCGAACGTGTTCATCCAGTACTGGGGGATGCGGGTGATGGCCTACCTGGCCGTGGTGGTCCTGATCATCGCCGTATGGGGGCTGTGGCTGATCAGGCGGAAAAAGCTCGCGACATCCCGGGTGTTCTTGTGGGTGGCGGTGTGGGCTGCGGTGCTGCCGTTCCTGATGAACACCGCGGGCTGGTTCCTGACCGAGAGCGGCCGGCAGCCGTGGATCGTTCAGGGCATCATGCTGACCAAGAACGGGATCTCCCCCACGCTCAGCACCACCTGGATCTGGATCAGCCTGATCGCCTTCATCCTGGTGTACGGCGCGGTCGGCACCGTCGACCTGATCTTGATGCTGCGCTACTCACGCAAGGAACTGCCGCCCCCGCGCGCCGAAGCGGAAGCGGACACGCCCGTCCCGGCCATCCAGTACTGAAAGGGGTCACGATGAGCGGCCTGGTCCCGTTCTGGTTCATCGTCATCGCGGTGCTGTGGACCGGCTTTTTCATCCTGGAGGGGTTCGACCTGGGCGTGGGCATGCTGCACGGCGTGGTGGGGCGGGGCGACGCCGAGCGCCGCGCGGCCATCAACACCATCGGGCCGCTGTGGGACGGCAACGAGGTCTGGCTGATCACGGCCGGAGCGGCCATTTTCGCCGCTTTCCCGGGCTGGTACGCGACGATGTTCTCCGCTCTCTACCTGGCGTTGGTGCTCGTGCTGGCGGCCCTGATCGTCCGCGGGGTGGCCTTCGAGTACCGCGGCAAGCGTGACGCGGCCAGCTGGCGCCGCACCTGGGACGTGCTGCTGACCGTGGGCAGCCTGCTCGTCCCGCTGCTGATCGGAGTAGGGCTGGCCGACCTGCTGCACGGACTGCCCATCAACTCGGCCCAGAACTTCACCGGGTCGTTCTGGGACCTGCTCCAGCCGTACGCGCTATGGACCGGGATCACCCTGGTCCTGGTCTGCCTGCTGCACGGCGCGACGTTCCTGTGCCTGAAGACCACCGGCGAGATGCGCGAGCGATCCGGCCAGGTGGCCCGGCGCGTGGCCCCCTTTACTGGCGCCTTTGTCATCGGCTTCATCATCTGGACGCACGTCACAGCAGGCCGGGCCTTCTGGCTCAACGTGATCGAGCTGCTGGCCATCCTCGCCGTCATCGCCGCCGTCTGGCTGGTCTATGAGCGCCGCGACGGCTTCGCCTTCGCCGCCACCACGGTCACCATCGCGTCCTGCATCATCTCGATCTTCGCTGACCTGTACCCGAACGTGATGGTCTCCTCCACCAACTCCGCCTACAACCTCACCGTGCACAACACGGCATCTGGAGGGTACTCGCTCAAGGTCATGACCGTCGTCGTGATCATCCTGCTGCCGGTGGTGCTCGTCTACCAGGCCTGGACCTACTACGTCTTCCGCAAGCGGGTCAGCGCCAGCGATTTCGGGCCTTCCGCGCCAACTCACGGAACCGGGCCCAAGCCGGAGCCGACACCCCGGCCCGCCGCTCCCCCGGTGGCGCCAGGGAGCTGAGCCGGCTCGTCCGTCGCGGAGGATGCTCTCCGGGCCCGGACGCGATCTGATGGGAACGACCGATCAGGAGGGATGACATGTCCGACAAGGTTGACGCGCTGGTGATCTTCGGTGCTACCGGGGACCTGGCCAAGCTGGAGACCTTCCCCGCGCTGGTCGGGCTGGTCAAGCGCGGCGTGCTTGACGTCCCGGTGGTCGGGGTGGCCAAGAGCGGCTGGGGCCTGGAACAGTTCCGGGACTACGCCACCGCGTCGCTGAAGCTCAACGGGATGGACCCCGCCGACCCGGCGGCCGTCAAGATGCTGTCCCTGCTCCGGTACGTCGACGGCGACCTGGGCGACGAGGCCACCTACAAGGCCATGTCCGATCAGATCGGCGCCGGCCAGCAGGTGCTGTACTACATGGAGGTGCCGGCCCAGCTGTTCGGGCGGATCGCCCAGGGGATCGCCGGCGCCGACCGGGCCCGCGGCGCCCGGGTCATGGTGGAAAAGCCGTTCGGCACCGACCTGGCCAGCTCGCGGCAGCTCAACGACACCATGCACCAG
>JASHYW010000736.1 GCA_030042885.1 Streptosporangiaceae bacterium
GGTTCGCCCCTGGCGTGTACGACCCGGAGCAGGACGTCTGGGAGCTGTACTACCTGCCCGACGACTTCTCCCAGGCCCATGACCTGGCCGCGCAGCATCCCGGCAAGCTCGCCGAGCTCAAGGAGCTGTGGTGGGCCGAGGCCGAGCGCAACCGGGCGCTTCCGCTGCTCGGGGGTCTGAGCGTGCTGTTCGGGCAACTGCCGCCGCTGCCCACCGTCACCCGCTTCACCTTCGCCGGGGACGTGCAGAACGTTCAGCGCGGCATGGTGCCGCGTGTCTACGGGCGGTCCTACGCCATCGAGGCCGAGCTCGAGGTGCCCGACGGCGGGGCCGAGGGCGTCATCGTGGCCAACGCCGACTTCATCGGCGGGTTCGCGCTGTGGGTCGACGGCGACGGCAGGCTGCACCACACCTACTCGTTCCTGGGCGTGGAAACCTACAAGCAGGTCTCCACGGAACCGCTCCCGGCCGGGGACGTGACGGTGAATATGCTGTTCGCCGCGGACGAGCCCAAGCCGGGCACCAGCGGCACCGTGACCTTGTGGGCCAACGGCAAGGTGGTCGGCGAGGGCAAGATGCCGCACACCGTGCCGCTCGCCTTCTCCAGCTACGCGGGCATGGACATCGGCCGGGACAACGGTCTGGTCGTGGACCTCGCCTACGAGGACAAGGCCCCGTACGCCTTCACCGGCACGGTGAAGAAGGTTACCTTCGACCTCAAGCCCGCGACCTACGAAGACGAGCAGGCCCTGCACGAGTACACGCAGGCGCACGGGATCGGCGAAGGAGCGGCCGGCTGAGTACCGTCGGCCGCCTCTAGGCTCGCAGGCCCCCAGGCTCGCGGGCCCCGGCCTTCAGACGCCCTCGACCGCTGCGAGGCGCCCGGACCGGACCGCCCCGGTGAACTCGTTGTAATCCTTGTCGTTCTGGTCGGCGTAGCGTTCGGAAAAGTCGAGGATCGACCGGTCGAACACGTCGCTGCCGCCCAGGTACTCGGCGATGGCGACCGGGTCACCGGACCGGGCGTGCGCCCGCGCCAGCGTCCACCCGCAGATCTGCCCGTAGTACCCCAGCGTGATCGGCGCCATCAGCTCGACCAGCGCCGAGCCTTTCATGTCGCGCAACTGGCGCCAGTAGAAGTTGCGCCTGACGTCCAGGCCCTTGGTCCAGCCCAGGTAGATGTCGCTGACTGCCTGCATCATCCGCTGGCCCTGCACCACCCGCTCGCCGTGCTGCCGGTAGCGGCTCTTGGGCAGGTACGCCTCGAGCACCGAGGCCGTCGCCTCCTTGATCTGCAAGAACAGCGGGTCGTGCTCGTCACGCCCCTGGAGCAGCACGATGAACGCCCGGGTGCCCACGGACCCGACCCCGACCACCTTGCGGGCCGCGTCCACGATCTCGAACTTCTCCAGCAGGTGCCGCCGGTCATCTTGCAAGGTGGCCCGGTAGGCGCGGAACTGGTCGTGGATTACCGGCATGACCTCATCAGGGGACAGCCCGTAGGTGGCGGCCAGGTCGCGGGCCGGGACGATGACCGGCGGCTGGCTGACGATCCGGTACTGCCCGCCGGCCACCTCGGCCAGCTTGGACAGCGCCTGCAGGCTGTCGCGGGTGTGCGCCCTGGCGATGTTCTTCTCCGCCCGCCGGGCCGCCTCCCTGACCACCTTGTCCTGCCGGGAGTCCTCCTTCTTCCTGGCCGCCTTGGACCCCTTATCCGCCTTCCCCTTCGTGCCCTGTTTGTCCGCCTTCGGCACCCCGGCCACGGCACCCCGGATCAGCTGCTGGAGCCGGTCCTCGTCGTAGTGCGCGTACCAGACGTCCATCGTGGACATCTGCGCGAACTCCGCCATCGCGTCCCGGTAGGCCGCCACCGCCGCCAGCGTCACGGCCCGGGTGTCGGCCTTGGAGAACCCGTTGTTCCGGCCGGCGATCACGAAGCTGGCCGCCATCCGCTTCACGTCATACTCGAACGGCCCGGGCAGCGTCTCGTCGAAGTCGTTCAGGTCGATCAGCAGCCTCCGTTCCGGCGAAGCGAACATGCCGAAGTTGGACAGGTGCGCGTCCCCGCACAGCTGGGCGTCCAGCCCGGCCACCGGCGTGTCCTTCAGGTCCGCGGCCATGATCCTGGCCGCGCCCCGGTAGAAGGTGAACGGCGAGACCATCATCCGGCCGTGCCGGACCGGCACCAGGTCCGGCTCCCGGGTCAGGTCCTGCTCCTCAAGCAGCGCGACCGGATCCGGACGGTCCGCGGCCGGCTGCCACCCCGAGTGGCTCGACGGCGGCGCATGCTCGGCGGCCTCCTGACCCCTTGCCCGGCGTTCGTCGAGCGTCAGGTGCGCGACCCGTCCTGCGGATTTTGTCGTGGCCATCCGGTCCACCTTCTTCCGTCCGGAACGTCCCGCATGCCCCGTAACCCGCGGGCCACATCGGCGCCCGCGGCGCCGGAGCATCAGGCGCGGGCACGGTCCTTTACCAGCGCCCGCGCCGGGCGGCTGTTACTCCTCCCCGTCTACTACTACTGCTACTACTACTCCTCCTCCTCCTCCTCCTCCTCCTCCATCTCGGCGTCACTCACGGCGATGGCAAAACCGAGCGCCCGCAGGATGTGCCCCCCGGCCGCCATCACGCGGGGAGTGCCCACCACCGGGGCCACCGCGATCATGATCCCCTGCACGTCGTCCGCGGTCAGCCCGCTCTCCTCCACCGCCTCGGCGTTGGCGAACCAGGAGATGGGCGGCGCGTCCACCGCGATCAGCGCGGCCACTCTGGCGATGATGAAATCGCGCGGCGACAGCGTACTGTGGTCGATCGACGCGGCGGTGATATCGGTCAGCGTGTCGAGGACCGGTGACTCGTCAGGCATGGAAACCTCCGGGAATAACGGTATGCGCGGGCCGCTGGCCCTCGCTGGGATGACAGCAGTCCATCGTCGGCCGTGACCCGGGGCATCACCCTGGACGGGTGATCCGCCCGGGCCCGCTCCACCGGCTGCCAGCCGGCCAGTCCGGATGCCCTTCGCCCCGCGTCGCCTTCCCGGCCGGCGCGGGCGTCAGGCGCTGGGGGCCTCGGAACCGCCGCCGTGCAGCGCCTCCTGGAGTTCCTGCTCGCCTTCCTTGGACAGGGAGGTCTTCAGTACGGTCCCGCCGAACTTCCTCATGGCCTCGACCGCCTTGTCCGGCGTGACCTTCTCCACCATCAGGAACAGGGCGGAGGTCCCGGGCTGGATCATGCCGCGGACCTGATCCTGGAACTGCTTGTCGATGCCGCTCTTGGCGAACTTGCCCAGCAGGGCGCCCAGCCCCGCTCCGACGGCCAGGCCCAGGACGGGGATGAAGAACAGCAGGCCGAACAGGAGGCCCCAGAACATGCCCCAGGTCGCCCCGCCGCCGACCATGTGATGGTTGGTGTGCGTGTGGTAGTTGCCCTCCTTGTCGCGCACGATCACCGCGATGGCGTCGGGCTGGATGATGAGGTCCTGGGCCAGGCGGCGCGCCTCGTCCGCCGCGGCCTCGGCCGTGGTCTCATCCGGGTACCCGATAACGATCAGGTCGGACATGCCGGTCAACTCCTCTCCTGCCGGGGAGTCCTTGCCCCGGCAACGGATCCGTCCGCTCAATACAACACTGTCGCCGCCGCCGCGCGCCACCCGCTCCGGGTGAGAGCCGGGCCACCAGGCGCAGACTCCGGCGCGCCCCGCCCGGAACTCACGTCACGTTGAGGCTGTTCAGCAGGGCCGTGCCGTCGGGGCTGCCGAGGCCAGAGCAGGCATCCCAGCCCGGTCCGGCCGAGTAGGCGCCGTTGTCCCCTTCGGTGATGTCGTTGAAGCCCGGCACGTCGGCGCCCGGACTCACGCCCGTGTACAGGGACGGCTGGATCAGGCCGAACCTCTTGCCGCTCGCCTGCGCCAGCCGCGCGATCAGCGCCGACCACAGCGGCGCGACCGCGCTGGTCCCGCCCACCACCTGGGCCTTGCCGTCGGCATAGATCTGGTAGCCGGTGGCCGGGTCGGCGTTGCCCGCCACGTCCGGCACACCCCGCCCGGTCCCGCCGGAACCAGCCGGCCCGCTCGCCTCGGTGCCGCTGCCGCCCGCCGCGGCCTCCTCGTCGCTGCGGTGCCGCCGGTGGTGGCTGCCGTCGGCCGGGCTGCCGCCCGCAGTCCCGCCCGCCCGGTCCGGGACCCCGGCGTCTGCCTGCCAGGACGGCACCGCGAACTGGTCACTGACCCCGCCGCCCCCAGCCCCCTCATTGGAAGCCAGCTCGTTCCAGACCACCTCCGAGCTCACCACGCCGGTGGCCGGGTCGGCCAGCAGCTTGGTCCCTCCGCAGGCCAGCGCATAGGGGCTGGACGCGGGGAAGTCGACGTGCTGCTGGCCGTCGTTGACGCCGTCGGTGCTGCCGTTGTCGCCCGCGGCCGCGCATACGGTGATACCGAGCGCCGCCGCGTCGGACATCGCCTCGTTCATCGCCGACAGCCCCTGCGCGGTCCAGGAGTCCTCGGACTGCCCCCAGCTGATCGAAATGGCGATCGGCGCCGGGCTCGCCTGCGCGGCGTCGGAGATCGCGTCCACGAAGCCCTGGTCGCCGTTGTTCGGCGCGAAGTACACCACCTGCGCCGCGCCGGGCGCGACGGTGCCGATGACATCGATGTCCAGGTTGACCTCCACATCGGCCCCGGTGGGGTCCGACCCTGGCGCGTTGGCGGCCCCGTCCACGCTGGCCGCGGTGATCGAGGGAGCAGGGGTGATGCCCAGCCCGCCGAAGTACGTGTCGAGGTCGCTTTGCGAGAAGCCGCCGCCGAGTTCGATGACGGCGATCGTCTGCCCGGCGC
>JASHYW010000737.1 GCA_030042885.1 Streptosporangiaceae bacterium
GCTCGGGCACGTGACGATCACCGTCGAGTTCGGCCGGAACGAGCGCGGGCTCGACGGATTCGATCCCGACGCCGACGCCGACGGCCTGGACTTCGCGCTCCGCCATCCCAGCCACGATCGCTCGGAATACGTCTGGAACGTCCTGCTGAGCCCGAACCGGCGCCTGATCGCCGGCGCCGTCGAGCGGTCGGTGCTCCAGTCGTTCAGTGACTCCAGCCTGGAGAACGTCACGTCGGCGATCGGCATAGCGGCGGAGCGCGAAGCCTGGCTACCCGGCCGGGACGGGACGTTCCGCAGGCCGGCCGAGCTCTCGCTCGATGACCTGCCGCCCGTCTACACGCGGGACGAGGGACTGGCCCAGGTCCTGCACATGCTCCGGCCCGTGGTGGGCGAGGCGGCCCGACAGCTCGGAATCCCGCCCGAGGTGCTGTGGGGACTGAGCGCGCGCCCGGACCTGGTCGCGATGATCGAGCGCGAACTCGGCGGGCAGCCGTAACGCCCCCGGAACCCACCGGGTGCAGGGTCAGCCGGTAAAGCCGTCCGCCCCCACCTTGACCTCGGCGGGCTGCGGCTGCTCGACCAGGGGGCGAGGGCTGCCGTCCAGGTCCAGGACCGCGGAGGCCTCGGTGTACCAGGACGGGACCACCGGGTGGCCCCAGAAGTCCCGGCGCCTCGGGTCCTGGACCGACCAGCGCAGCACGGGATGGTCCGGGTCGCCGGTGAAGTAGTCGCTGGTGTAGATCTCCAGCCGGTGCCCGTCCGGGTCCCGCAGGTACACGTAGAACGCGTTGGACACGCCGTGCCGCCCCGGGCCGCGCTCGATGCGGGATTCCTCGTGCAGCGAGCCGAGGATGTCGCAGATCCGCAGCACCTGGTGCGACTCGTGGGCGAAGAACCCCAGGTGGTGCAGGCGCGGCCCGTCGCCGCCGGTGAACGCCACGTCGTGCACGGTCTGCTTGCGGAACATCCAGGCCGCGTACAGCGTGTCGCCGTCCTCGATGGTCTCGGACAGGCCGAACCCGAGGGACCGGTAGTACTGGTAGGCGGCGCGGACGTCGGGCACCACGATGTTGAAGTGGTCCAGCCGGGCCACCTCGGCGCCGCGCCGCAGGTCATAGCGCTGCTGCAAGCGCCACGGGTGGTCGGCGGCGAAGAAGAACTCGACGGTGAAACCGAGCGGGTCCTCAGCCCGGACCGCCTCCCCCACGCCCGGCGTGACGCCCGCGGGCACCCGCGCGGTTCTAGTGCCCAGCGCGGCGTAGAACGCCTCCGCCCGGTCGAGGTCGGCGGCGGTGCGGACCCGGAACGCGAGCCGGGCCGCCGCGGGCTGCGGGCCCTGGCGCAGGATCAGGTTGTGGTGGGTGAGCTCGTCGTACCCGCGCAGGTAGAGCAGGCCGGGATCGTCGCGGGTGACCACGAAGCCGAGCAGGTCCACCCAGAACCACCTGGCCCGGTCCAGGTCGGTCACCACGAGCTCGGCGTAGGCGGCCCGCACGATGTCGGGGGGCTCCAGTTCGCTCATGATCACGCTCCGAACCGGGGGACCCCGGTGTCCCCCAGCGGGATGTGGACGATACGCGATTCAGTGTAGAAGTCCAGGCTGTGCGCCCCGCCCTCGCGCCCGAGCCCGCTGGCCTTCACGCCGCCGAACGGGGTCCGCAGGTCCCGCACGTTGTGCGAGTTGATCCAGGTCATCCCGGCCTCGACCCCGTGCGCCACCCGGTGCGCGCGGGCCAGGTCGCTGGTCCAGATGTAGGCGGCCAGCCCGTAGGGCGTGGCGTTGGCCAGGGCGATCGCCTCCGCCTCGTCGTCGAACGGGGTGACGCACACCACCGGCCCGAAGATCTCCTCGCGGAAGATCCGCATCGACGGGCCGACGTCGGCGAACACCGTGGCGGCCAGGTAATTGCCCTCGGCCAGCCCGGCGGGCCGCGACCCGCCGGCCACCAGGCGCGCGCCGTCGGCCTGGCCGGCCCGCACGTAGGAGAGCACCCGCGCGTAATGCTCGGGGTGCACCAGCGCGCCGATCTCGGTGGCGGGGTCGGACGGCTCGCCGACCCGGATGCGCTCGGCCCGGGAGGCGAGCCGGGTGACCAGATCGGGGTAGATGGATCGTTCGGCCAGAATCCGGGAGCCGGCCGTGCACCGCTCGCCGTTGAGGGAGAACACCCCGAACAGGGCACTCGGCCGGCTTGAGTACGACCGTGCAGCCCGAGGCCAGCGCGGGCGCGAGCTTCCAGGTCTCCAGCATGAACGGGGTGTTCCACGGGGTGATCAGTCCCGCCACCCCGGCC
This sequence comes from Streptosporangiaceae bacterium, assembly GCA_030042885.1. Next base: position 2,295 of record JASHYW010000737.1, read on the forward strand.
GGCTTGCGGATCACGTAGCCGAACTGCGTGCCGGTCCGGAACGCGTCCTCGTGCAGCGTCACCGTCATGTCGGCGAAGAACCTGAAGTTCTCCGCGGCCCGAGCGGCCTGGCCGCGGGCCTGGGTGACCGGCAGCCCGGTGTCGAACGTCTCCAGCTCGGCGATCCGCGCCGCGCGGGCCTCGATGCCGTCGGCGATCTTGTTCAGGATGACGGCCCGGGCCCGGCCGGCCAGGCGCGGCCACGGCCCTTCGGCGAACGCGGCCTGGGCGGCGGCCACGGCGCGGTCCAC
>JASHYW010000738.1 GCA_030042885.1 Streptosporangiaceae bacterium
TGCTCGTGGTGTTCGGCGTGGAGCTGAAATGGCTGCCGGTCACCGCCTCGGCCGGGGCGGGCGCCTCGGCCTTGAGCCAGCTCAGGCACCTGATATTGCCGGCTATACCGCTCGTTTTGGTACTCTTCGGGTACATTGCCCGTATGGCCAGGGCGGGGACCATCGAGGCGCTGAACTCGGACTACACGCGCACCGCGGTGCTGAAGGGGCTGCCACAACGCACCGTAATCCGCCGGCACGTGCTGCGGAACTCGCTGCTGCCGACCATCACCGTGATCGCAACCCAGACCGGGTACCTGATCGGCGGCCTGGTGGTGGTGGAGACGCTGTTCGACTACCAGGGCCTCGGCAACTTGATTTATAAGGCAGCGGTGGCCAAGGATTTCCCGATGCTGGAGGCCGGGGTCCTGGTCATCGGCGTGGTCTACGTGGTGGCCACGCTGGCCGCGGACCTGCTGCTGACGCTGCTCAACCCGCGGTTGCGCATCGGAGCCGCCGAATGAGCGGCTATCTCCCGCAGCCGATCGAGCCGAGCGCCCCGTCGCCGGTCGATCCGGTTGCGTCCCTCGATCGCACAGGTGAGTATCTCGGGCCGACCGGAGCGGCCGCGGTGGCGGCCGCGGGCCGGGCCACGCCGGCCCGGTGGCGGCTGCTGCTGCGCAGGCCGGTGTTCTGGGTCGGCGCAGGCATCCTGCTGTTCTGGGTGGTGTGCGCCGTCTTCGGGCACTTGTTCGCACCCTACAACCCGCTCGCGCAGCAGTTGCTCGACGCCAACGCCGCCCCGTCGTCGGCGCACTGGTTCGGCACCGACCCGCTCGGCCGGGACGTGCTGTCCCGGGTCATCACCGGCGCCAGGGACATCCTGATCATCACGCCGCTGGCCACCATCCTCGGCACCGTCCTTGGCACCGCCATCGGCCTGGCCATGGGCTATTTCGGCGGCGCCCTCGACCTGGTGGCCGGGCGGATCGTGGAGGCGCTCCTCGCGCTGCCGACCGTGATCGTCGCGTTCCTGTTCATCGTGGCCCTCGGCCCGTCCACGGTGACGCTGATCGTCGTCGTCGGCCTGGTCTTCACGCCGCTCATCGCGCGCACGGTCCGGGCGGCGGTGCTGGTGGAGCGGCATCAGGATTACGTGAGCGCGTCCCGGCTGCTCGGCGAGAGCCCGGCCCGGGTCATGTTCGCCGAGATCTTGCCCAACGTGCTGCCCGCCATTCTGGTCGAGTTCACGGTCCGGCTCGGCTACGCGGTCTTCGCGCTGGCCACGCTGTCCTTCCTCGGCTTCGGCATCTCGCCGCCGACCCCCGACTGGGGCGCGGACATCGCGGCCAACTACGTCAACCTGGTGTCCGGCTACTGGTGGCAGACGCTGTTCCCGGCGCTCGCGATCGCCTCGCTGGTGACAGCGGTCATCCTGATCGCGGACTCGATCGAGCAGGTGCTCGCCGCATGAGCACGGATTCGGCGCCCGATCCGGCCGCTACCGCAGCGGCGTCGGCCGACCCTGCGCCTGCCCTGTCGGTGTCGCACCTCGACGTCATCTACAAGGTCCGGGGCCAGGACCGCCTGGCGCTGCGGGACGTGTCGTTCTCCATCGGGCGCGGCGAGTCCTATGGGCTGGTGGGCGAGTCCGGGTCGGGCAAGTCCACGGTCGCGCTCGCGCTGGTGCGTTACCTGCCCGGCAACGGCCGGGTGAGTGCCGGGTCGATCAGCATCAACGGGCTGGACCCGCTGTCGATGAACCAGGCGGCCCTCCGCGACCTGCGGGCCCGCACCGTGTCGATGGTGTACCAGGAGCCGGGGCGGGCGCTCAACCCGTCGCTCAGGGTCGGGCGGCAGATCGCCGAGGTGTTCCAGATCGCCGGGCAGTCCCCGGGCGCGGCGATGCGGTCGGCCGAGGAGATGCTGCGCAAGGTCCAGATATCGGACCCGGCCCGAGTCATGCGGCGGTATCCGCACGAGCTGTCCGGCGGCATGGCGCAGCGGGCGGTCATCGCGATGGCGCTGGCCATCTCGCCGTCGCTGCTGATCCTGGACGAGCCAACCACCGCGCTGGACGCGACCGTCGAGGCCGAAGTGCTCGACCTGGTCGTGACCCTGCGCCAGGAGTTCGCCACGTCGGTGCTGTTCATCAGCCATAACCTGGCGGTGATCGCGAAGATGTGCGACCGGGTCGGCGTGCTCTACGCGGGCGAACTGCTCGAGCAGGGGCCCGCGCGCGCGGTGTTCGAGAACCCCCGGCACCCGTACACGGTCGGGCTGCTGCGCTGCATCCCGCGGCGCGGGCAGCGCAAGGACACCGACCGGCTGGACACCATCCCCGGCTACCTGCCGACGCCCGGCCACGCCATCACCGGATGCATCTTCGCGCCGCGGTGCGCGCTCGCCCAGGATCGCTGCCGGACCACGGCGCCACCGTTCTTCCTGGTCGACGACCTCAGGACTTCGCGCTGCTACTTCCACAAGGAGGCGCCGAACCTGCCCCGCGCCACCCCCGCCTCGGGCCTCCAGCTTGCGGACAACGGGGCTCGTGGGGTCGGTAGAGCCGACGGGCCGCTGGTGGTGATCGAGGGGCTGTCAAAGACCTTCGGGGGCAACGTCCGGGCCCTGGCCGGAGTGGACCTGGCCATCCGGCGAGGCGAGACACTCGGGCTGGTGGGCGAGTCGGGCAGCGGCAAGACCACGCTGGCGCGCGTCCTGCTCGGGCTCACCGCGCCCGATGCGGGCTCGGTCGTCACCCTGCACGGCAATCCGCTCAGCCCGGACGCGCGGCGGCGGCCGCGGGAGATCCTGCGCGCGCTGCAGATCGTGTTCCAGAACCCGGACTCCGCGCTCAACCGGCGCCACACGGTGCGGGCCCTGATCAGCCGTCCGCTGTCCCGGCTGGCCGGGCTCTCGGGATCGGCCCTGCGGAACCGGCTGACCGAGCTGATCGCCTCGGTGCGGCTGGAGGACCGGCACCTGCCGCTGCGCCCGAGCCAGCTCTCCGGCGGGCTCAAGCAGCGGGTCGCGATTGCGCGGGCCTTCGGCGCCAGGCCCGAGGTGGTGGTCTGTGACGAACCAACGTCGGCGCTCGACGTCTCGGTTCAGGCGGCGATCCTCAACCTGCTGGCGGACCTGCAGAAAAACGAGCGGGCCACCTACCTGTTCATCTCCCACGACCTGGGCCTGGTCAGGTACCTGTCGGACCGCATCGTGGTGCTGTACCTCGGGCGGGTGATGGAAGTCGGGGCGGCCGAGGCCGTCTTTACCGGCCCGCACCACCCGTACACCGAGGCGCTGTTCTCCGCCGTGCCGTCGCTCGACGGCCAGCGGCCCGCGCGGATCAGGCTGACCGGCGAGATCCCGTCCGCGGCCGACCCGCCGACTGGCTGCGTGTTCCACACCAGGTGCCCGCGCAGGCTCCCGACTGGCGTGTGCGAGTCCACCGAACCCCCTCTGCTGGAGGGCGAGCCGGGCCATCTGATCCGCTGTCACATCCCGCTCGCCGAACTGCGAGATATCCAGCGCAATGAATCCGTCCCATCCCCCCAGGAGGGCCATTCAGGAAGCGGCTAGCGAGCACGGGCCCACGGCCGGTACGAGCGCACGCTGCACGCCACGGCGAGAACCATCGAGGGGTCCTGAATGACCCGAACTCAAAAAGGAAACAGGGAGGCTCCACGTGAAACCGAATATCGACCACCGCCGGCTCGGGCGCCTGCGCCAGGGCCAGGGTGAGATCGCTAACCACATCATCGATGAGTTCGCCGCGGGACGGCTGTCCCGCCGCGACTTCATCCGCCGGGCCGGCGTCGTCGGCATATCCGCGCCGCTGCTTGGGTCGATCCTCGCCGCCTGCGGCAGTAGCACGTCATCGTCGTCGAGCGCGTCGCCCTCGGCCACCGGCGCGGCCGGGGCGGTGATCAGGGTCGGCATCGTCACGCCGACCGCGGCGATCAACCCGGTTACCGTGGCCGACCAGGGCGGGCTCGATATGCTCGCGCAGACCGGCGAGTACCTGTGCCTGTCCGGCCAGACCCTGACCCTGACGCCCGTGCTGGCCACCAGCTGGTCGGCGAACTCCAGCGCGGACGTCTGGACGTTCAAGATCCGCCAGGGGGTCAAGTTCTCGGACGGCAGCCCGCTGACCGCCGACGACGTGGTGTACACCTACCAGCTGCAGACGAACCCGAAGAACGCGTCGAACGCGCTGTCCGCATTCGCCGGGGTGCTCACGCCGTCCGGGGTGCAGAAGGTCGACGACTACACGGTCGCCTTCCACCTGGAGGCCCCGAACGGAAACTTCCCGTACCTGACCTCCTCCGACAACTACAACATGATCATCATCCCGAACGGCTATAACCCGGCCGACTGGCAGAGCTCGTTCATCGGCACCGGCCCGTTCAAGCTCAGCTCGTACACGCCGAAGGTGGGCGCCACCTTCGTCCGTAACGAGTCGTACTGGGGCACCAAGGCGCTGCCATCACAGACGCAGTTCACGTTCTACGACACCGCGCCCGCGTCGGTCCTCGCGCTGACCGGCGGGACCATCGACGTCCTCGGGCAGTTCGCGGTGAGCGGAGGCCAGGCACTGCTCAACGGCAGCTACAACGTCATCAAGCTGAAGTCGAGCGCCCATCGCGAGCTGTCCATGCGCAACGACCAGGCGCCGTTCACCGACCCGCGGGTGCGCCAGGCGATCGCGCTCACCCTCAACCGGCCGGATATCATCAAGGCCCTGTTCTCGGGCTATGCCGACATCGGCAACGACAGCCCGTTCGCGCCGGTGTTCCCGTCCACCAACACCAGCATCGCCCAGCGGACGCAGAACATCAGCCAGGCCAAGTCGCTGCTGGCCGCAGCGGGCCACGGATCGGGGTTCACCACCCAGCTCATCACCGAGCAGTTCCTCGAGATCCCCGAATACGCCCAGATCATCGTGCAGTCCGCGGCGGCCATCGGGGTGAAGATCAACCTGAAGGTCGAGAGCTCGTCGGCCTACTACGGGAAGGCCACGTTCGGGAACTCCGACTGGCTCGACGCCACGATGAGCCTGGTCGACTACGGGCACCGCAGCGTGCCGAACGTGTTCCTGACCGCCCCGCTGCAGACGATCAACGCCACGACCGGCACCGGCTCGTGGAACGCCGCCCACTTCAACAACTCCCAGTACGACAGCCTGGTCGCGCAGTACATCGGGGCGATCGACCTGTCCACGCAGCGCAGCCTGGCCGGGCAGATCGAGACGCTGCTGCTGGACCAGACCCCGATCGTCTACGGGTACTTCTACAATTACCTGTCGGCGACGGCGATGGGCGTGACCGGTGCGTACCCGACCGCGATCGGGCACATCTTCCTGTACAACGCGGCGAAGAGTTAACCAGCACACACCCTGTGCTGTGCGCCCGACGGCGCACAGCACAGGGTGTGTGCTGCGTGATCCGTGGCGCACGGTGTGTGCCGGCCCAGACGGGGAAGGTGATCCGGATGGCGACCGACGAGCGAGCGTGGGCCGACGCGCACCAGCACGGGCCCGGACATCACCACCGGGA
>JASHYW010000089.1 GCA_030042885.1 Streptosporangiaceae bacterium
GCCGCCCGGCCGCCTCGGCGAGCTCCGCGACCGGCCGGGCCATCCGGCCTGCGAGCACAGCTGTCAGCCAGGCGGCCAGGGCCGCCGCCACGACCATGGCCGCGGCGATGACGGCCGCCGCGGCCCCGCCCCGCCCGGCCGCGATCACCAGCGCGGGCACGCCCACCACGAGGACGGCGGCGGCCGCCACGATAAAGCTCGAGAGCCACAGCTTCCCGCGCACGGGTCAGTCGCCGCGTTCAAAGCGGAACCCCACGCCGCGGACCGTGGTGATGTAGCTGGGGCTGTGCGCGTCGTCGCCCAGCTTGCGGCGCAGCCAGGAAATGTGCATGTCGAGCGTCTTGGTGGACGTCCACCATTTCGCGTCCCATACCTCGCGCATGATATGTTCGCGGGTCACCACCTTGCCCGCGTCCCGCAGCAGGATCCAGAGCAGGTCGAACTCCTTGGTGGTCAGGTCGAGCTCGGCATCGCCGCGCCAGGCCCGGCGGGCGTCGGGGTCGATCCGGACGCCGTGCGCGGCCGGTCCTTCGGCGGTCCCGCGGCGCAGCAGCGCGCGGACGCGCGCCAGCAGCTCGGCCAGCCGGAACGGCTTGGTGACGTAGTCATCGGCTCCCGCGTCCAGGCCCACCACCGTGTCCACCTCGTCGGCGCGCGCGGTCAGGATCAGCACCGGCACCGCATACCCGCCGGCCCTGACCCGCCGGCAGACCTCGAGCCCGTCGAGTTCCGGCAGGCCGATGTCGAGGAGGATCAGGTCGACGCCTTCCCCTAGGGCCTTGTCCAGGGTGGTCGGGCCGTCCGCCGTGACGTCCACCTCGTATCCCTCCCGGCGCAGCGCACGAGACAGCGGCTCGGAGATGGAGGTGTCGTCCTCGGCGAGCAGCACGCGAGTCATAGCTAAATAGTAAAGGAAAGGTAAAAAGTTTGCCCGGTCAGTGCGGTTGCGGCTGCGGTCATGTTTCCGGGCAGGCCATGTCGCGGGCGCATGGTGATGCCAGTGTGTGCCGGGATGCCGATGGGTGTCATGGTGCGCCCAGCCCGGGATTTGCCGGGAGGATCCGAGCTCATGGGAGGATCTGGGGTACTGGGATCCCCCGGATCCTCCCGGAAGCCCAGATCCTCCCCGATAACTGCTCATTCGTCGGTGCTAGCGGGAAAGAGGGAGCTGATGGAACACGCGAGACCGGTGAGGCATGCGTGAGTACGGCTGCGGGGGACGGGCGAGTCCCATCGATGGATCGCAGGAATGAGTTAAGCCCATCGATGAAACGCAGTCCATCCCTGAAATCAAAGACTCACTCACGCGGCTCACGCGGGGCTGATGCCGTGGCGGCGCCGGGGCGGCGTGCGGTCCCGGCCGCGGGCGGCGGCGAACCGGCGCTCCAGTTCCTCCCGCAGGTCTTCGGGCTCGACGATGTCATCGACGACGAGTTCGGCCGCGAGCCTCAGGATGTCGATGTCCTGCTCGTACTCGCGGCGCAGCCGCCCGGTCTCGGCGGCCCGCTCGGTCTCGTCGGCGATCTGCTCGAGTTTGTTCGCGTAGACCGCGTTCACCGCGGCCTCCGCGCCCATCACCGCGATCTTGGCCGTGGGCAGCGCGAGGGTAGCGTCCGGGTCGAAGCCGGGGCCCGCCATCGCGTACAGCCCGGCGCCGTAGGCCTTGCGCACCACGACGCAGATCTTGGGCACGGTGGCGTCGGCCATCGCGGCGATCATCTTCGCGCCGTGCCTGATGATGCCCTGGCGTTCTACCGCGGTGCCGACCATGAAGCCGGGCACGTCCGCCAGGAACAGCAGCGGGAGCCCGAACGCGTCGCAGGTCTGGATGAACCGGGCCGCCTTGTCCGCCGAGTCGACGAACAGCACCCCGCCCTTGTGCAGAGGGTTGTTCGCGACGACGCCGATCGCCTGCCCGGCCAGCCTGGCGAACCCGGTGACCACCTCCCTGGCCCACAGGGCGTGGATCTCGAAGAACGAGTCCTCGTCGACGAGCCCGCGGACGAAGCGGCGCATGTCGAACGCCTGGCGCTCGCTGACCGGGACCAGGGCCCGCAGGTCGGCCGGCTTGGGGGGCCTGGCCTCGGTGACGGGCGGCGGCTGCTCCCAGTTCTGCGGCAAGTAGGACAGGTAGCGCTTCACGGCGTCCAGCGCGTCCTGCTCGGAGGAGGCGAGCAGATGACCGCTGCCCGACACGGTGCAGTGCAGCCGGGCGCCGCCCATGTCCTCCAGCGTCGTCTTCTCGCTCACCACCATCTCCACCATCCGCGGGCTGCCCAGGTACATGGAGGCATTGCCGTCCACCATGACGGTGAAGTCGCAGAACGCCGGGATATACGCGCCGCCCGCGGCCGATGGCCCGAACAGGGCGCAGACCTGAGGGATCGAGCCGGAGGCCTGGATCTGGGTGCGGAAGATCCGCCCGGCGCCGCGGCGGCCGGGGAACATGTCCACCTGGTCGGTGATCCTGGCCCCCGCCGAGTCGACCAGGTAGATCATCGGGATGGCCGCCTGGTAGGCCTTCTCGATGATCCGGATGATCTTCTCCACGGTGCGCGCGCCCCATGACCCGGCCTTGACCGTGGAGTCGTTCGCCATCACCGCGACCAGCCTGCCGCCCATGGTCGCGGTGCCGGTGATGACGCCGTCGGCGGGCAGGCCGTCCGCCAGGGCGTTCGCGTACCTGCCGTCCTCGGTGAAGCTCCCGGCGTCGGTCAGCAGCGCGATCCGCTCCCGCGCGAACAGCTTGCCGCGCGCGGCCGCGGCCTCGTGGTAGCGGGCGGCCCCGCCCCGTTCAATGGTCTCCCTGAGCTTGTCAAAGTCGGTCATGCCGGGATCGTCCTGGTGCGGGGCCCGGCGCGGAGGACCTGGGAGGGCAGGGTGTGGCCGACGATGCGCTCCGCCTCGGCGGCCGCGCAGATCATCGCCTCCAGGTCCACTCCGGTGGCCACCCCCATGTCCTCCACCATGTGCACCAGTTCCTCGGTCGCGATGTTGCCGGTGGCGCCGGGCGCGTACGGGCATCCG
>JASHYW010000739.1 GCA_030042885.1 Streptosporangiaceae bacterium
CCGGAACGGTTTCGTAGACGGGTGAGATGGCCAGCACGTCAGTGTCCGGTAGCCCGCCGATGGCTTGCACGCATCCCTGAAGGGTACCTAGCCTGTCGCCCAGATTGCTGCCCAGTGCGATCACCGCGCGCCGGCGCATGGTCACGGCCGGCGGGTCGCGGTGCCGGCATCGCGCCACGCGGCCGCCACCCGGACCGCGTCCGCGTTGGACGGCACCTGGTGCACGCGCACGCACCACGCTCCGGCCGCCGCGGCCAGCGCCGTGATCGCGACGGTGGCCCCGTCGCAGCCGCCAAAGGGCCTCGGCGTGCCGTCCGGTCCGGCCAGCAGCGTGCCGAGGAATCTCTTCCTGGAGGCACCGACGAGAACAGGGAAGGTGCCGCCCGCGAGCGTGCCCAGGTCGGCCAGGTGAGCCAGCAGCGGCCAGTTGTGCTCCTGGCGCTTGCCGAAGCCGAGGCCCGGGTCGACGACGATGTGTCCCGGGTCGACCCCGGCGGCCACCACCTCCTCCACGCGGCGGCCGAGCTCATCGCGGACCTCGCGCACCACGTCGGTATAGACCGCGCGCGCGTACATGTCATCGCTGTGGCCACGCCAGTGCACGATGACGTAGGAGACGCCCGCCGCCGCGACCAGGCGCGGCATCTGCGGGTCCGCCAGTCCGCCGCTCACGTCGTTGACGAGATGCGCCCCGGCATCCAGCGCGAACTCGGCGACGGCCGCCCGCATGGTATCGATGGACACCGGCGCGCCGGCCTGCACCAGTTCGGTGACGACCGGCCCGATCCGCCGCAGTTCCTCCTCCTGCGTGATGCGCTGGGCACCGGGCCTGGTGGACTCGCCGCCCACGTCCACTATGTCTGCGCCCTGCGCGATGAGTTCCAGGCCGCGCGCGATGGCCGCGTCGGCCCCGTACCACTTGCCGCCATCGGAGAACGAATCCGGCGTCACGTTCACGACACCCATGACCAGGCAGCGATCCGCGCTCGGCAGGCCAGGGAGTTGCTGCTCATCCGGGGGGACGACCCCCCTGGACCTCCCGATCACAGGGGGGCTACCCGCTCCCCCGTACCCTCCTGGGGCGCCGGTTCCCGCCGCGGCTGCCTCCGTAGCCTGGTCAGGCCGAGCTTGCGGGCGATCCTGCGCAGCCCGATGCGCGGCCACACCAGGAACGCCTCCGCCTCCAGCGCGGCCAGCGCGATCCGCGGCGCGTCCTTGCTGCCGGGGAACACGAAGAACCGCGGCTGCCAGACCGGGCAGAACTTGGCGTTGAACTTGTACAGGGACTCGATCTGGAACCACTTGGACATGAAGATCAGCACCGACCGCCACGCCTTCAGCACCGGGCCGGCGCCGATCCGCTCGCCGCGCTCGAGGGCAGCCCGGAACACCGCGAAGTTCAGCGAGATCCGCTTCACGCCGAGGCAGGACGCGGCCTTGATGGTCTCCACGATGAGGAAGTCGTTCAGCCCGGGCTGGGCGCCCTTGTCCCGCCGCATGAGGTCGAGCGACAGGCCGTCGGCTCCCCACGGGACGAGGTGCAGCACCGCCCGGATCACCCCGTTTTCCTTCGCGGTCGCGAGCACGCAGTTGTCGTCGCCGATCCGGCCCAGGGCCATCGAGAAGCCGCGCTCGGTCTGGCTGCCGCGCCAGGAGCCGGCGGCCCGCACGATGGCGTCCAGTTCCTGGTTCGGGATGTCCCCCACCCGGCGGACCTCGGCCACGTACCCGTTCTTGGCCACCCGGTTCACCATCTGCCGCACGTTCCGCATGGACCGGCCGGACAGGCTGAAGTCGGCCACGTTCACGATCGCCTCGTCGCCGAGCTCGAGCGCGGTCAGGCTACCCTCGCGGCACCACACTTCCGCGCCGAGTTCGCTGCACCCCATCACGGCCGGCGCCCAGGCATGCCGGGCCGCCTCCTCCAGGAAGGGCCCGATGGCTCCCGGCCACGCCTCCGGGTCGCCGATTGGGTCGCCGCTGGCCAGCATGACTCCGGACACGACCCGGTAGCAGATGCACGCCTTGCCGGTGGGCGACCAGATCACGCTCTTGTCGTCCCGCAGCGCGAAATACCCGAGCGAGTCCCGGTCGCCGTGCTTGGCGAGCAGTTCCCTGATCCGCGCCGCGTCCGCCCCGCCGAGCCTGGCTCTGGGCTCGGCCGGGCGCAGGAACAGGTACACGGTGACGAGGAGCGTGAACAGGCCGAGCGCGCCGGCGAAGAAGGCGAACAGGTCCCCTCGTGCCTCCGGCACCCACTGGACCGGCCCGGACACTCCCAGCAGGCCGTACGCGACCTCCTGCACCCGCTGGCCCAGCGAGTAGTCGGCCTCGAGCCCCCGGGCGAGCAGGATGTAAGTGAGCCCGATGGCGACGTCCGCCACGATCAGGCCGGCGGCCACCCACAGGGCCCGCCACCGGGTGCGCGGGTCTCCCTCGGCGTAGAACTCGTCACGGAAGTAGAGCAGCGCGATCAGCAGCACGAGCGAGACGACGGCGGTCGGTATCCGCATCGAATGGACGAAGTGGATGGTGATATCGAAGGCGAGTAGCGCGACCACCGCCTGGAAGGCCCGCCGTTTCCTGCGGCGCAGGCCGTGCGCGAGCATCAGCAGCATCAGCCCGATGATGAGCGAGGCGGTGCGGATGTCGGTGGCCAGCGTCCCCGGCACCAGGTAGTTGATCTTGTGCAGCTTGTGCACCAGGTCGGGCCTGAGGATGCCGAGGATATCGGACAGGCCGATGAGCGCGGTGAGCAGCGCGGCGGTGACGGGCACCCAGGAGCGCTGGCGCCTGCGGTCACCGGAATCCCCGTGCGCGGCGGCGGCCCGCGAACCGCCGCCCTTGGTGGCGGGCAGGTCCGCGCCGTTCGCGTGTCCAGCTTCGTCGCTGTCGCTCATCTCGGCAGTTCTCTTGTCAGGCCCCGGATCAAGGCGGGTCAGCGTGGTCATCGCACCGCCTCACGTCCTGCGTTCACGGTACCTCCCAAGACTAGGCAAAGGTCCCGGCGCGCGGGACACAGTTGGCACACGAACGGTCCGCCAGTGCCGCGCCTCCAGGGTCGCCGGCAGCCCGAGCACTGGGGGGCGTGGCCCGGCATGCCATCGCGCGGCCCTGCGATCTCGCGGACAGCGGCCTACCCAGTAGACGACGGTGGAAGCATTTCAGTTCAGCATTAAGATGAGGTTAAGTTGCGGTTCAGTGCCGGCCGTAGATCAGGCTCATGGCCTCGGCCCGGGTAACGGTATCCCTGAAGGCGCCGCGTACCGCCGAGGTTACCGTCTTCGCGCCGGGCTTGCGCACTCCGCGCATGGTCATGCACAGGTGCTCGGCCTCGATGACTACGACCACGCCGCGCGGCTCCAGGGTTTTCATCAGGGCGTCCGCGATCTGGCAGGTCATCCGCTCCTGCACCTGCGGCCGCCGGGCATAGACATCCACCAGCCTGGCCAGCTTCGACAGGCCGGTGATCTGGCCCTTGATGTTCGGGATGTAGCCGATGTGCGCGACGCCGATGAACGGGACCAGGTGGTGCTCGCAGGTCCCGTACACCTCGATGTCGCGGACGATGACCATCTCGTCGTGGCCGACGTCGAAGACCGTGGTAAGCACGTCCTCCGGGCGCTGCCGCAGGCCGGCGAACTGCTCCGCGTACGCTCGCGCGACCCTGGCGGGCGTGTCGCGCAGGCCTTCGCGGTCTGGATCCTCGCCGATCGCGAGCAGGATCTCCCGTATGGCGCGCTCGATGCGAGTCAGGTCGAACTCCCGGCCGGTCCCGGCAAGGGGCGCGGGACCGTCGTCAGCCGGTACGTCCCTGCTCGGCTCTTCGTTCCCCCTGGCTAGCCACGCCCGGTGCGTCATCCGTCGTCGCTGGAGTTGCCGCGGCCCGGCTCGTCGCCGTTGCCCGCCGGCACCGCGCCCGGCGATCCCGTGCCCGGGTTGAAGCCGTGAGCCTGGCCGTTGGCAGGCAGGCTCAGGCCGGTCCCGGCGCTGCCGTCGGCGGCCGCGAGGGCGAGTTCCTTGGGTGACAGCACGGGCGGGCGGTCCGAGGGCAGGCGCTTGCCGTAGCCGGTGTAAGAACCGCGGACCGGCCGCTTCTGCACGGGCGCGAAGATCTCCAGGACCTCGACCCTGGAGACGGTCTCCTTGTCCAGCAGCCGCAGCACCAGGGAGTCGAGCACGTCGCGGTACTCGACCAGGACCTCCCAGGCCTCGTCGTGCGCGGACTCGATGAGACGGCGGATCTCCTCGTCGATCGAGGAGGCTATCTCCTCGGAGTAGTCCCTGCTGTGCGACATCTCCCGGCCCAGGAAGGGCTCGCCGTCACCGGTGCCGAACTTGCGTGCGCCGAGGCGCTCGCTCATGCCGTATTCGGTGACCATGCCGCGCGCGATCTGGGTGGCCTTCTCGATATCGTTCGCGGCGCCCGTCGTCGGCTCGTGGAAGATGAGTTCCTCGGCGGTGCGCCCGCCCAGGAGCATGGCCAGCTGATCAAGCATCTCGGCCCGGGTGACCAGGAACTTGTCCTCGGTGGGCAGCGCGCTGGTGTAGCCGAGCGCCCGGCCGCGCGGAATGATGGTCACCTTGTGCACCGGATCGGCGTGCGGCATGGCGTGGCCGACCAGCGCGTGGCCGCCCTCGTGGTAGGCGATGACCTTCCGTTCCTTTTCCGAAAGCAGCACGCTCTTTCGCTCGGGACCTGCCATGACGCGGTCGATGGCCTCCTCGAGCGCCGCCATCGTGATCTGCTTGCCGCTGGACCGCGCGGTCAGCAGCGCGCCCTCGTTGATCACGTTGGCGAGGTCGGCACCGGTGAATCCCGGCGTCCGCCTGGCGATGACGTCCAGGTCCGCATCCGGAGCGATGGGCTTGCCCCGGGCGTGTACCCGCAGGATGCCCTTGCGGCCGGCCAGGTCGGGCTGGGCGACCACGATCTGCCGGTCGAAACGGCCCGGCCGGAGCAGCGCGGGGTCCAGGATGTCAGGACGGTTGGTGGCCGCGATCACGATAACGCCGCCCTTGGTGTCGAAGCCGTCCAGCTCGACGAGCATCT
>JASHYW010000090.1 GCA_030042885.1 Streptosporangiaceae bacterium
CGCCGGCCAGGTTCGCGCGCGGCTGGCACTGCCTGGGGCTGGCGGGGGCGTTCGGTGACGGCGGCCCGCACGCGGTGCAGGCCTTCGGCACCAAGCTTGTGGTGTTCGCAGACTCTTCTGGCGCGCTGCACGTTCTCGACGGGTACTGCCGGCACATGGGCGGCGACCTGACCCAGGGCACGATCAAGGGCGACGCCATCGCCTGCCCGTTCCACGACTGGCGCTGGGGCGGGGACGGCCGGTGCGCTCAGATCCCGTACGCCCGGCGCGTGCCGCCCGCGGCGCGGACGCGGTCCTGGCTCACCCTGGAGCGGAACGGGCAGCTGTTCGTCTGGCACGACCCCGAGGGCAGCCCGCCGCCCGATGACGTGACCATCCCGCGGATCGACGGCGCCTACTCCGATGGGTGGACCAGCTGGACCTGGGACTCGATCCTGGTCGAAGGCGCGAACTGCCGCGAGGTGATCGACAACGTGGTGGACATGGCGCACTTCTTCTATATCCACTTCGCGTTCCCGACCTACTTCAAGAACGTCTTCGAGGGTCACATCGCGACGCAGTACCTGCGGACCCGGTCGCGGCCCGACGTCGGCGGGGCCTCGAACTACTCCGACGGCTCCGGCGGCGAGACCACGCTGCGCTCGGAGGCCTCCTACTACGGCCCCGCGTACATGATCGACAACCTGTGGCACGACTACCACGGCATGACCATGGAGAGCGTCCTGATCAACTGCCACTACCCGGTCACCCCGACCTCGTTCCTGCTGCAGTGGGGGGCCATCGTCAAGCGGCCGCCCGGCCTGTCCGACGCCCGGGCTTCGCGGGTCGCCGCCAAGTTCGCGGACTTCGTCGGGCTGGGCTTCCGGCAGGACGTGGCCATCTGGCTGCGCAAGACGCGGATCGACAACCCGCTGCTGTGCGCGGAGGACGGCCCGGTCTACCAGGTGCGCCGCTGGTACGAGCAGTTCTACTGCGACGTGGCCGACATCGCGCCGGACATGGTGGCGCGGTTCGAGTTCGAGATCGACACCACCCGGGCGGTGGCCGGCTGGGAGGCGGAGGTCGCGCAGGCCCTGCTAGCCCGGGGGGGCGACCCCCCGGAACCCCCCGCGGATGCCCGGCAGGCCGACAGAGCCGATGCCGGCTAACGGCACCCGGCCGCCCCGCCATCTCGACGAGCGGCACGCGGCCCAGCGCCCGGTGGAGTGCGCTCGCTGCGGCGCGGCCGTGCTGGCCGCCAAGTTCAGCCCGCAGCACACTTCGGTGCAGTGGAGCGCGGCGGCCGTGCGGGCCTGCGAGGAGCTGGGCGCCTCGGACCGCCCCAGTGCGCTGGTCGAGGGGTGTGCCAGCCTGCGGGACAGCATCGACGCCGCCGTGGCGGCCGGGCGGCTGGAGGTGTCGCCGCCTTCCTATGAGCGAGCCGAAGGGCGCGGCGCCGACTGGACTGAGGAGCGAGGAACGAGCGACGAGGGAAGGAGGCGCCTCAAGGCGCCCCGGAGGCGAGCAGGAAACAGTGCGTGAGTACTTCCAGATTCCGGTGGCGGAGGTGGTCCGCGAGACCGGCGACGCCTGTTCCCTGGTGCTGGATGTGCCGCCGTCGCTGGCGGCGACGTTCGCCTACCGCGCCGGTCAGTTCGTCACCGTCCGGATCCCGTCCGACCGGACCGGCTCGGTGGCCCGGTGCTACTCGCTGTCGAGCTGCCCGCAGACCGGTGACCGGCCGGCCATCACCGTCAAGCGGACGGCGGGCGGGTACGCCTCGAACTGGATCCTGGACCACGTCACGGCCGGGGCCGTGCTGGACCTGCTGCCCCCGGCCGGGATGTTCAGCCCGCACTCGCTGGACGGCGATTTCCTGCTGTTCGCGGCGGGCAGCGGGATCACCCCGGTGATGTCCATCCTGAAGTCGGCGCTGGCGGCGGGACGCGGCAGGATCGTCCTGGTCTACGCCAACCGCGATGAGCACTCGGTGATCTTCGGCCCCGAGCTGAGCAGGCTCGCGGCGGACGCGGGCGGCCGGCTGGTCGTGCTGCACTGGCTCGATTCGCTGCTCGGCGTGCCGACCGCCGCGGCGATCACGGCCCTGGCCCGCCCGTACGCGTCCTACCACGCGTTCATCTGCGGTCCGGATCCCTACCTGGCGGCGGTACGGGATGCGCTCGGCCGGCTCAGCGTGCCGAGCCAGCGCGTGCACGTGGAACGGTTCGTGTCACTGGCGGAGAACCCCTTCGAGGAGACGCCGGACGCCGGCGGGACGGCCGCCACGCTGTCCGTCAGCCTGGACGGCACCACCACTCTGCTGCCGTGGCCGGCCGGAACCCGAATGCTCGACGTGCTCATCGACGCGGGGCTCGACGCGCCGTACTCGTGCCGCCAGGGAATCTGCGGCGCCTGCGCCTGCCAGCTCACCTGCGGCGACGTGGAGATGGTCCACAACGAGGTGCTCGAGGCCGCCGACATCGCCGACGGCTACATCCTCGCCTGCCAGGCCGTGTCCCTGACCCCCGAGGTCAGCATCACGTACTGACCAGACGTGTCCGGCTAAGGTCCTGGCGCGCTGGAGGCGGCGCTGCGAAGTACTGACCGACAGCCATGGCGAGCCCTCCGGCGATTACCTGCTGGCCGTGCACACTGGCGGCGATCGACCCCTCGAAGGGATCGGTGATGAACAGCGGCTCGATCAGGGCTCCGGGCATCTGGCTCGGCGTCGAGAAATATCCCGCCTTGGCGGGTCCGAGCAGAAGCAGGTGACCGTAGGCCAGGTCAGCGCTCGTGAGTGCCGAGCCGAGTCCGGTGTCGGGGAGGACTCCCTCGTCGGGGATGCCGTCGCCCTGAGCGTTCATGGCTGCCAGCACGTCATCCTGCACCAGGGTGGCCAGAGCGAGGTTGTCGGCGGAGAACGGCCGGTCCGCGTCGTAGCCGGTGACGCATCCCGCATTCCCGGGTAGCCGGAATCCATGTAGATGCCGATGAGAATGTCGGCCCCGGCCATGTTGGCACACAGATCACGCGCCGCGACGTCGTTGACGACACCTTGTGGCGTCAGGAGCCCGCCAG
>JASHYW010000740.1 GCA_030042885.1 Streptosporangiaceae bacterium
CTGGCCGGGCCGGGCAAGAAGACCATCCAGCTGCCCAGCTTCGAGCTGACCCTGTTCGAGAAGCGGATCCAGGGCGCGCTGTTCGGCGGCGGGAACCCGTTCGAGGCGATCCCACGGCTGCTCGACCTGTACCGGGCGGGGCAGCTCCAGCTCGACGAACTGGTCACGAACCGCTACCAGCTCGACGAGGTCAACCACGGCTACCGGGACGATGCCCTTGAGCATCTCGGGCACCAACTGCCGGGGATCGTTGACGAACTTCTTCATGGCACTGACCTCCAAGGATTAATGACTCAGGATTCGGCCTTGCGCTCGCCCCACTGGCCGGCGTGGCCCGGCTGCGGTTGGCCAGCGGGATGGGCAGCATCTACGGCCCCGAGAGGCTGGACACCTACCTGGCCACCAAGTGCGTGTTCCTGCCGGCCTGACGCTCGGCCGGACGACTGGAGATGTAGACGGTATCGTCCTGCGGAACGATGCCGCTGAGGTGGGCGACGAGGACCGATACATCTCGAGGATGATGGGTATTTGATCCTCCAGCATGACGACAAGCGATTGTCGATGCTCCACGATGGGTCCATGACCGCGTCCACCATCGCCGCCGCTGCCGGCGCGGGTCACCAATTCCGCGGCGGCTTCGGAATCCTCATCGTGCTCGTCCTCGGCGGGCTGGGCTTTGCGGTAGTACGGATGAGGAACCGGCAGGGCGTTCGGGCCCGCGACGACGAGTGGAAGGTGCCCCCGGAGCGGCAGGAGCCGACGTCGGCTGGGGCGGAATGGCCGGGGGCCGGGGCCGGGGCGAAGCGGCCGGGGGCCGGGGCGGAGCGGCCGAAGGCCGGGGCGGAGCGGCCGGAGGCGGAGGCAGAGCGGGCCGCGCAGGTGGTTCGCCCGGCAGTCACACTGGCGCATCCGGCCCGCGGGTGGGCGGTCGAGACGCACGGGCTGACCAAGCGATTCGGGTCGAACGTCGCGGTCGACGACGTCGAACTGCTCGTGCCGCGGGGGTACGCGTTCGGGTACCTCGGGCCGAACGGCGCGGGCAAGACCACGCTGATCCGCACCTTGCTCGGGCTGACCAGACCCAACAGCGGCACCATGTCCCTGCTCGGGATCCCCGTCCCGGCTGAGCGCAGCCGGGCCCTGGCCCGGGTCGGCGCGATCGTCGACGAACCCCGCTTCCATGGCCACCTGACCGGGCGGGAAAACCTCCGCCTGCTGGCCGCGGCGCGGGGCGGCGAGGCCGACGGACGGATCGTACCGTCGCTGGCCCGAGTGGGCCTGACCGACCGGGCCGACGACAAGGTCGCCTCGTACTCCATGGGCATGCGCCAGCGCCTGGGGGTGGCGGCCTGCATGCTCGGTGATCCGGAGCTGCTGATCCTGGACGAGCCGATGAACGGGCTCGACCCGGCAGGGATGCACGAGATGCGGACGATGATCCGGGCGCTGGTCGACGAGGGACGCACGGTCATGCTGTCATCGCATCTCCTGGACGAGGTGGAGCGGACCTGCGACGCGGTGGCGATCGTCGACCATGGACGGGTGATCCGCCAGGGTCCGATCGACGAACTGGTCCGCGGGGCCGGCACGGTCATCGTGCAGGTGGACTGTTCCGACCCGGCGGCCGCGGCCCGGATCATCGAGCAGGCCGGGATCGCGGCGGGCACCGCCATCAACGAGGCCGGGCTGACCGTGACCCTGCCGGCCGGAGCGTCGCGGGAGACCGTGGCGGAGATCAACCGGCGGCTCGTCGAGAGCGGCATCTCGGTGTACGGCCTGCAGGAGGTCCGGACGTCGCTGGAGGACTGGTTCTTGTCCGTGACGAGCCGGTTCGGGGAGCATCAATGACCGAGGTGTCATCGGCCGCGGGCCTGTCGGCGTCCGCGACGGGATCGCCCGCCGGCGGCGACCGGGCGCGAACCACCGCGATGCAGCGTTTCAGCTCGTGGATTCCTACCTGGGGGCTCATCGCGACCAAGTTTCTCGAGCTACGGAAGCGATGGGGCCTCATGGTGGCCGTCGTGCTCCTGACGATGGCGCTGCCCGTCCTGGTCCTGGGCCTGCGGCTGCTGTTCCACGCGGTTGACCCGAAGACCTACGGGCCGGCGGGCAGCCCCAGCATCTTCTCCGGTCTGGTGAACGCGATGGCCGAGTTCGGTTTCATCGCCGCCGCCACGCTGGGCACCGCGGCCGGGACGACGGACCTCACCGACGGCATATTCCGGCACCTCGTGGTCACCGGCCGGTCACGTCTGGCGCTGTATCTCGCGCGGATCCCCTCGGGCCTGGCGATCGTGCTCCCGCTGGTCGCGGTGGCGTTCGCGATGGTCTGCCTGGTGACGAGCTACGCGGGCAGCCCGCAGCCGACCACGATCGCCGTCAACGGCGCGACCATCCCGGCCAGCCTTGACCGGGCGCAACTGGAGTCTTGGCTCCTGCAGCATCCGCAGCAGGCGGCGGCAGCGCTCCCACCTGGTCCAGCCCCTAGCCCGGCTCCGACCCGCGCCTTCATCGAACGGAACTCTGCCACGATCTACGGCGACTACACCGCCGACGAGCTCGCGCAGGAGAACCCGGCGGTCAACGAGATGGTCAAGATTGGGCTGTGGCTCGAGCTCGTGATCGGGGTCGCATTCCTGGTCGGCCTCGGGCTCGGCTCTCTCCTGGGGCAACGCACGGTGGCTACGATCTTGATGATCGCGCTGGAAATCATCGTGACCCCGATCCTCGCTAGAACCGCGATCCCCTACTTCCTGGACGGCCAGCGGCTCGTCGTCGGGATCGCCCTGGATCAGCTCCGGCCGGCCGGGCTGGGGGCGGCCGGCTCCGGAGGCCCGGGCCCGGGCCCGGGACACGTACTGCTCGGCGGGCGAGGAGTACTCGGCATACCGCCCATGCCGACCTGGGCCATGATCGCCGTCATCGTCGGCTGGATCGTCGGCTGGTCGGTGATCGGGGCTTGGCGGATGCTGACCCGGGACGCGTGACCGCCGGGGCACGCCCCGCGAGTCTGGCCGGTCACTGCTGGGCCGGCTGGGCGCCGTCGTACGTGTCGTGCCACCTCCACCACTGGTACGGCGGGCTCGCCGCCAACTCTATCCCAGGCCCGCGGCCGCCCGTGCCTCCGCCCGGTCCCGGCACGCCCGCATCGACTCGTTCTGCTCGGACATGGCCCGCCTCTTCCTGGGAACCTGAAGACACCCGGCCGAAGGGGCCTGACGGCCCCGATCGCCAGGAGGCGCACGTGCCGGAGCAGGCTCGCGGTCGGCTCGCCGACGCCAGAGTGCACGCCAAACTGGCCGCTGGCACGACACGCCGACGGCCCGGGCGGGGGCGCCATGGGCTCAGATTCAACCGAAGGGTCGCATC
>JASHYW010000741.1 GCA_030042885.1 Streptosporangiaceae bacterium
TGACGCCGGCGTCGGCGGCCGCGGCGACCACGTTGGCCGATCCGTCCACGTTGACCCGTTCCATGGGTGTGGGATCGGGCAGGCAGAATACGTTCACGCCTGCGGCGTGGTACACGACCGAGCAGCCCTGGGCGGCGCGGGCCAGGCTGCCGGGATCGAGCACGTCTCCGGTCACCGGCTCGGCACCCCGGCCGCGCAGGGCCTGGGCCGCGTCGGCGGATCTGGCCAGCGCCCGCACCGGCCGGCCGGCCGCCACCAGCGCGTCGACCAGGGCACCGCCGATGAATCCGCTCCCGCCGGTGACCAGGACTCCAGCCTGCTCCGCGGCGGTCACTGCGTCCCCCGCAGCAGTTCCGGAAGACGCGAGAGGTAGCTCCACGCCGACAGCACGGTGACCACCGCAGCCACCGTCATGGCCCATTCATCCAGGTACATAGGTCCGATCCGGTGGTGATATCTGAGCATGGCGAGGAGGATCGCGACGAACTGCACGTTAAACTTCAGCTTGCCCCAGATCGACGGGTAGACGACCGTGCCGTTGACGGCGGCCGCGGCCTTGAGGCCGAGGATGGCTATTTCCCGCCAGATGATGACCGCCGCCGCCCACGGCGAGGCGTGCCCGATCGCCACCAGCGCGATGAGCGCGCCGGAAACCAGCATCTTGTCCGCGGTGGTATCCAGGAAGACGCCGACGTCGCTGGTGCTATGCCATCGCCGGGCCAGGTAGCCGTCCAGGAAATCGGTCGCCGCGGCCGCCGTGAACAGCACCGCCGCGATCACGAAGCAGTAGCCCACGGCCGGGCCGAGCAGGATGAACGCGATGACCGGCACCCCCAGGACCATCCGGGCCAGGCTGAGGCCGTTCAGGAACGTCGCCGCGCGCCGTCGGCCCATCGGCTTCCGGACTGCCTCGCCTGGAGCGGCCTCGGATGTCACAGGCTTCAGCATGTCATATCGGCGACTCTTGGCTCCGCACGAGATCCCGGACGGCTTCGGCCGACGCCAGGTCAAGGGCCTGCCGGGCCAGCTTGACCGCGGCGGCCAGGTCGGTGGCCCTGACGATCTCCTTCACCGCGGCGACCGCCCGCGGGCCGACCGACAGCTCGCGCACGCCGAGGCCGAGCAGCAGCGGAACCGCGAGCGGATCGGCGGCCAGCTCGCCGCATACGCCGGTCCAGCGGCCCGCGGCGGCGGCTGCCCCGGCCGCGCGCCCGATCAGGGTGAGGACGGCGGGATGCAGGGCATCGCTGAGGCCGGCCACCGCGGCCACCTCGCGGTCCGCGGCCAGCGTGTACTGGGTGAGGTCGTTGGTGCCGACCGAGAAGAAGTCGACTTCGGGCGCCAGCCGGGCTGCCGTCAGGGCCGCGGCCGGGACCTCGATCATGATGCCGACTTCCATGGCGCCCTCGGCCGGCACGGCCACGCCTTCGGCCGTCAGCTCGCGCCGGGCCTGCCGGACCAGCCCGAGCGCGGCGCGCACCTCCTCCTCGGTGGCGACCATCGGGAACATGAGCTTCAGCGGATGGCTGGCGGCCACCCGCAGCACGGCCCGCAGCTGCGGGAGCAGCACGTCGGTCCTGGCCAGGCCGAGCCGGAGGCCACGCTGGCCGAGCGCCGGATTCGGCTCGGCGTCTCGCGGCAGGTAGGGCAGCGGCTTGTCGGCCCCGACGTCCATCGTCCTGACGATCATCGGGCGGTCGGCCAGGACCGCCGCCAGGTCGGCGTAGACCGCGGCCTGCTCGGCTTCGGTGGGCATGCTCGGCGCGTCCAGGAACAGGAACTCTGTCCGCAACAGCCCGATGCCGTCCGCGCCGGCCTCGACCGCGTGCCGGACATCCTCGGGTGATCCGGCGTTGGCCGCGACCTCGATCCTCGTGCCGTCGGCGGTTACGGCCGGCTCCGCGGCCCGCTGCCTGGCTCGGTCCTGCGCTTCCCGGCGCCGTTGCGCGGCCTGCTCGGCGGCGACCAGATCGGCCTGGCTCGGGGCCACCTGGACCGATCCCTGATCGCCATCGAGCAGGAGCCGCGTGGCCTCGGGCACCGCCAGCACGTCAGGCCCCAGGCCGAGGACGGCAGGGATGCCGAGCGCCCGGGCCAAGATCGCGGCGTGTGACGTCGGCCCGCCCATGGCGGTCGCGATTCCCCTGACCACGGCCGGATCGAACCCCGCCGTGTCGGCCGGGGTGAGCTCGGCCGCCACGACGATGCCGGGCCCGCCCAGCTCCCCGCGGCGCGCGCCCAGCAGGTGGCCGAGCACGTCGGTCCTGATGCTGTCCAGGTCGCGGACGCGCTCGCGCTGATAGCTGTCGGTCAGCCGCTGCCATTCGCCTTCGACCTCGGTCACCGCGCTGTCCCAGGCGTCAGCGGCGTTCCTTCCCTCGCGGATACCGCGCCTGGCCGGATCGAGCAGGGCCTCGTCGGACAGGAACAGCAGGTGCGCGTCGAAGATGCCCGCTTCGTATTCACCGCCGGTCCGGGCGGCCACCGAATCCCTGGCGGCCTGCACCTCACGCCGGGTCGCTTCCAGCGCCGCGTCCAGCCGGGCGAGCTCGGCGGCGGGGTCGGCGGCCGGTCCGCGAGGCACCTCCACCGCGGCCTGCCGCAGATGGACCGCGTCCCCGGCGACGAGACCCGGGGAGCCGGGGATGCCTCGCAGGACGGTGCCGTCAGCGGGCCGGACCGCAGCCACCATGGCCTGCGGCTCAGCGAGCAGCCCGGCGGGTGCCGCCGCCTCCTGCGGCCGCAGAGCGGGGCCGGGCCCGCTCGCACCAGGAGGGCCGGCCTCCGGCGGCTCGCCGAAGTCCCGCTCGGCCAGCTCGCGCACGGCGGCGAGCACCTGCGCCGCCTGAGGGCCGGAGGCCTTGATCAGGACTTCGTGTCCCTGCTGGACGCCGAGGGTCGCGACGCCGTTCAGGCTCCGCGCGTTGGCCGGGCCGGCCGGCGCCGTGATGTTCTCGGCCGTCACCGTGGCGTCGAACTGGCCTACGGTCTGCACGAACCTCGCCGCGGGGCGAGCGTGCAGGCCGAGCCGGGGGGTTACCTTGATGCGCAGCTCGAGCTCGGGGCCCGTGGCCTCCGTCTGGCCGGACGGGCCTGGCTCGGCGCCGGGACCAGGTGCCCCGGCGGCCAGGTGAGCGACCTTGCCCGCCAGGCCCCCGCGCGCCTCGGCCGCCACCTGGTCCAGCGGATCGCCGAGCCGGGCCGCGACCGCGGCGGCGACCGCCCCCTCCACCAGGGGGGCCTCGCACAGCAGCAGCCGGGACCGCCGCTCGTCCGGCATCATCTCCGCCGCCATCTCGGCGGAAAGCACCGCACTGCCGAGGTCCATGAGCACGAGCACGCCGTCGTCGGACCAGGCCTGGTCGATGGCCCGCCCGATGAGCACGGCGTCGGTGCCCAGCGGCCGGTCCTGCAGGTCCAGGCCGCCGGCGGCGACCATCGCGACATCCGGCCCGGCCATCTCCCTGGCCAGCTCGACGACGCCGTCGGCCAGCCCGGCACTGTGCGAGACGATCACGATTCCGACCATTGCGCCCCCGCCTCCCGCCCTCGGGCCCGCACCTCAGCTCAGCCCGTAGGCGCGGTGCAGGACCTCCACCGGATGGACCGATGTCCGGCCGGTGCCGTGGGTGATCTGCCACCGGCACGTCTCGCTGTCACAGACGGCCAGGTCGGGCCGGGCGGCGCGGATGTCGCCGAACAACCCGCTGCCCACCTGCATGGCGATGTCGTACTTCTCGCGCTTGAGCCCGTACGTGCCGGCGATGCCGCAGCAGGCCCGGTCCAGGTCGATCACCGTGAGCTCGGGGACCAGCCCCAGCAGGTCCAGTGCGGGCTTGCCGATGTTGTGTCCCTGCTGCTGGCATGGCGCGTGGTAGGTGACAGTGAGCGGGACGGGCCGCAGATCGGTCTTCAGCTCGCCGGCCGCGTCCAGGTCGGCCAGGAACTCGCAGATGTCGTAGGTCTGGCTGCTCACCGCCCGCAGGTCGTCGTCCTCCATCCCGAGGATCTCGATGGCTTCGCGCTTGAGCATGAGGCCGCAGCTGGTCGAGGTGGCGACGATCTTGCAGCCCTGCCTGGCGTAGGGAGCCAGGTTTGCCACCAGGCGCCGGACGTAGCTGCGCGCGGTGTCGTAGATCCCGTTGGATTGCAGCGGCAGGCCGCAGCAGTCCTGGCGCGGCACTACGACACTGAAGCCGTTGTGCTCGAGCACCGCCACGGCCTTGCGGCCGAGTCCGGGCTCGAAGTAGTTCGTGCTGCAGCCGTGGAAGTACACGACGTGTCGCGTCCCGGCCGCGGCGGACGGCCGCCGGCGGCGCGCCCAGCCCTGGAAGGTGCGGCCGGCAAACCGGGGCGTCGGAGCGTTCCGGTGGATGCCGGCAGTTTTCTCGGCCAGCAGCCGCCCGAGGCGGTTGGACAAGGCGAAGTTGGCCAGTGGGGCGACGGGGGTACCGAGCCTGCCCTGGACACTCGGCCGGGACAGCAGATGGTCACGCAGCGGCATGCCGCGCTGCTGCTTCATCACGGCCCGGGCCCTGGAGTTGATCTCCGCGACGTGCACGCCCTGCGGGCAGGCCAGGGTGCAGATACCGCAGGACGAGCAGTAGTCGAGCGAGGCATCGACCGACGGCCCGGCGCCGCGGAAACGCTCGGCCTGCGGGCCGGCATACTTCGGTCCGGGGAACAGCGGGGTGACGGCCGCGACCGGGCACGCCGACTCGCAGATCGTGCACTTGACGCAGTGGTCGAGCGAGTCGCGGATCAAGTCGAACTCCGGCTCCGCCGTCATCCGGCCTCCTTAAGGATCGCTTCAGCGGCCAGGTAGCCGGTGGACAGGCTAATGCCGTCCCCGGACTTCTCCCGCCACGGCCGGGCGCCGCCGATTACGGCGCCGGCCGCGTACACGTTCTCATACACCGGCTCCCCGTCCGGGCCGACCGGGCGCAGGCTGCCGTCGACCCGCAGGCCCGCCGTGTCCATCGGATGATCGCCCAGGTAGCTGGGGCCGAACCCGGTCTCGCCCGGGCCGGGTGCGTGCACGGGCAGCCCGAGGGCGCGCTCGCTGACGGCACCGGAGACGTCGACCTCGATGCCGCCGGAGGCCAGCCCGCCGGTGGCGAGCACGACCCACCGGCAGGCCCGGGGCGTCACCCTGGCCGCCGCGCGGATCCGCACGCCCGCCAGCTTGCCGTCGCGAAGCTCGGGCCCGGTAGCCTCGGCGCCGAGCACGAGCCGTCCGCCGGCCCGGCGCAGCCGGTCCTGGAGCGCCCGGGCCAGCCGCATGCCGGGCACCGACGGCGGGACGGCAGTGGGTATCTCGAACACGGGCCGCCCGGCCGCCTGCTGCAGCTCGGTCCAGACCGATCGCGCCTGGTCCATCCCCAGCACCGCGGGCAGCCCGATCGCCTCCTCGCCGCGGACGGCCCGGCGCAGTTCGGCG
The DNA here is from genome assembly GCA_030042885.1 of Streptosporangiaceae bacterium. The sequence continues at coordinate 5,441 of JASHYW010000741.1, forward strand.
GCGACCGCACCGCGGAATGCCGCGTCCTCGAACCGCTGGGCCAGGGCCAGCGCCCCGACGTCGGCCTGGCCGTCGGCCGGCGCGTTCAGCAGCACCGGCCTGGCCTCGATCGTCCGGCCGTAGGCGGTGGTGGCCGCCTGCAGGTTCTCGGCCGCCAGCGCGGGGTGGAAGTCCTTGAGCATGCCGAACCCGGCGATGAGGACGGGCCCGAGGCTGCGGACGTCACCGCCGGCCATGGTCTCCGGCACCACGGCGCTCGGCCGGGGAACGCCCAGGGCCGTGGGCAGCAGCATGTTCACGCTGGGGTCGCCGGCGTAGGCGTAGGTGCCGACGTGCTCCTTGAGCCACTGGACGCTATCGGCCAGCACGGCCGGGCCGATCAGCGCGTAGGGATGCTCCGGATGGGCCGCCGCGAAGCCGGGCAGCGCCTGCGCTGGGCTGTCCACCCGGCCGGGCCCGTACCCGAGGATGTCGATGGTGGCCGGAGCCAGCCGCAGCGAGCCGTATCCCTTGGCCACCGTGACCACCCGTAGCCCGGCCTCGGCCAGCCGGACACCGGCGACCAGGCCCGCCATCCCGGCCCCGAGGACGATGACGTCGGCGGCCGGCGGGCCAGGCTGCTCGCTCATGTCGCGTGCCCGGTGGCCGGTTCGGTCACTGCTTCGGTGACTGCTTCGGTCGCCGGTTCGGTCTGGCGCGCCCGCGCGGTCAGCGGCAGGTGCTCGACGTCCAGCACGCCCTGGAAGATCCAGTCGTCCAGCCAGGCCTGCCGCAGCTGGTCTCCGTGCAGCAGCGGGTACACGCCCTTCCACCGCTCCTCGAGGAAGGCCAGCAGCGCCTGGTCGGCTTCGGCCGCCGACAGGCGCTTGATCTGGTGCAGGATCCCGGTGGCGCGGAACATGCAGAACCCGCCCTGGCACGGTCCCATGCCCAGGCGCAGGGCCCGGCGCAGGTCATCCAGGCTCGGCGCCGGCCGGCGGGCCATCTCTTCCTCGAGCCGGCCCCGGCGGACGAGCTCGCATTCGCAGATCAGCTGCTCGTCGGTCAGCGTCCGCTCCCGCTCGGCCAGCCGCGAGCCGAGCTGGTAGAAGCGCCGGTCCTGCGAATCGGGCAGCGGCTCGTCCGCGGTCCGGCAGGGCCGCGTGGTACCGAGCACCTTGCAGGCGGTGTCGACAGCATCTTCGGCCATCAGCCGGAAGGTGCAGAACTTCCCGCCGGTGATGGTCAGGAACCCGGCGACCCCGTCGCGGGCGCGGTGATCGAGCACGGCGTGCGCCCGGGTGACGTCCCTGGTCTCGGCCGGCGCGTGGTCCTGGAACAGCGGCCGCACGCCCCCCCAGACCCGCAGCATCCGGGCGGCGGCGAAGCCGGGCACCAGATTCTCGCCGGCCTGGAGCATCTGATCGATCTCGGCCTTGGTGATCGCCCAGTGATCGGGATCATGCACCAGCGTGTCGGTGGTGCCGATGACGCTGACCGTCCTGATCGGCACCAGGATGTCGCCGTCGGCTGGCATCTCGCACCGGTTCACGACGGTCTGCACCAGCCGGTGGCTGGAAGCCATCATGATCCCCTTGCCGGGGAGGACCTGGACCCGGCAGCCGGCCATGGCCGCGATGCGGCCGGCCCATGCCCCGGTGGCGTTCACGGTGACCTGCGCCCGGATCTGCACCTGCTCGCCGTCCGGGCGGCGGGCGACGATGCCCGTGACCTGATCACCGTCTTTGGTCACGGCGACGACCTCGTGGTAGGCCAGGATCCTGGCGCCGTACTCGGTCGCCGACCTGGCGCAGGTCCACACCGTCTTCCAGGCGTCGGCCGTCGCGTCCGGCACGACGAAGGCCCGGGTGATCCGCGGGTTCAGCCGCGGTTCACGCCGGAGCGCCTCGGCCACACCGATCTCCTCGGCCGGGACCCCGGTGTCCTTGCAGCCTTGGATGAAGCGGTCGGCGTACTGGGGATCGTCGATGGGCGTGGTGACGAACAGGCCGCCGGTGTCCTCGATGCAGTCGGCGGCGATGCGGCGCAGTGCGATGTTCTCCGCGATGCATTCCCGCGCCGCCTGCGGGTCCTTCACGGCGTACCTGCCGCCGGAGTGCAGCAGGCCGTGGAACCGGCCTGTCGTGCCGGTGGCCAGGTCGGCGCGTTCCACCAGGACGGTGGAAAAGCCGCGCATGGCGGCATCCCTGGCGACGCCGACTCCGGTCGAGCCGCCGCCCAGGACGAGGACCTCGCACTCGATGCGGCCATCGGCCGGCCCGTCCGGCCGGCCGATGGCCGCTGGCGTCGCGTCCGCTACTCGAGCCAGTCGAACGTGCGGGTGACGGCCTTCTTCCACAGGGCATACTCCTGGTCTCGCTTGGCGGGATCCATGCTGGGCTCCCACTGCTTGTCCATACCCCAGTTCGCCCGCAGATCCTCTACTTCGCGCCAGAAACCTACCGCCAGGCCGGCCGCGTAGGCCGCGCCGAGCGACGTGGTCTCCGGGACCGTGGGCCTGATCACCGGCACGTCGAGGACGTCCGCCTGGAACTGCATCAGCAGCTCGTTGTGGACCATGCCGCCGTCGACCTTGAGCGAGGTCAGGGCCACGCCCGAGTCGGCGTGCATCGCGTCGACGACCTCCTTGGACTGCCAGGCGGTGGCCTCCAGGACCGCGCGGGCGATGTGCCCGGAGTTGACGTACCGGGTCAGCCCGGCGATCACCCCGCGCGCGTCGCTGCGCCAGTACGGCGCGAACAGCCCGGAGAAGGCCGGGACGAAGTACACGCCGCCGTTGTCATCGACGGTGTTGGCGAGCGTCTCCACCTCCGCGGAGGTCGAGATCATCTTCAGGTTGTCCCGCAGCCACTGGACCAGGGCCCCGGTGATGGCGATCGACCCCTCGAGCATGTAGACGGCCGGCTGGTCACCGATCTTGTAACCGAGCCCGGTGATCAGGCCGCTCTTCGACGGGACGGGCGTGGTTCCGGTGTTGAGGAGCAGGAAGCAGCCCGTGCCGTAGGTGTTCTTGGCCTCGCCGGGGGAGAAGCAGGTCTGGCCGAACAGGGCCGCCTGCTGGTCGCCCAGGTCGCCGGCCACCGGTATGCCGGCCAGCACGCCGGTGCCGTTCCCGTAGACCTGGCTGGAGGGCCGGACGTCCGGGAGCATGCTCTTCGGGATGCCCAGCGTCGACAGGATCCCGTCATCCCACTGCAGGGTCGCCAGGTCCATCAGCATGGTCCGGCTGGCGTTGGTCACGTCGGTGACGTGGGCCCCGCCGTCCGGGCCGCCGGTCAGCTTCCAGATGCACCAGGTGTCGATGTTGCCGAACAGCAGGTCGCCCGCCTCCGCTCGCGCCCGCAGGCCCTCGACGTTGTCGAGCAGCCACTTGATCTTCGGCCCGGAGAAATAGGTGGCGATCGGCAGGCCGGTCGTGGGCCGGAACCGGTCCTGGCCGCCGTTGGCCGACAGCTCGTTGCAGATCCCGGCGGTCCTGGTGTCCTGCCAGACCACCGCGTTGTGCACCGGCTCGCCGGTGTTGCGGTCCCAGACCACCGTGGTCTCGCGCTGGTTGGTGACGCCGACGGCGGCCAGGTCCGAGGGCGCGAGATTGGCCTTGCTCAGCGCACCCTGGATGACCTCCCCACAGCGTTCCCAGATCTCGTTGGCGTCGTGCTCCACCCAGCCCGGCCTCGGGTAGATCTGCTCGTGCTCCTTCTGGTCGATGCCCACCACCTGGCCCCGGTGGTCGAAGATCATGAAGCGCGTGGAGGTGGTGCCCTGGTCCAGCGCTGCTGCATAGTCAGCCATTTGTGTCTCCTTTGTCACGTTCCTTGCTGCTACTAGCTCTCCGTGGCTGCGAGCGTCTCGGCTGCTGTCTGC
>JASHYW010000742.1 GCA_030042885.1 Streptosporangiaceae bacterium
ACCAGCAGCAGCTTCTGCGGGGACAGCGGGACGAGCTCGATGTGCCGGATCGCCGACCTGGTCAGCGACGGGTACTGCACCACGGCCACCTGGCGGGTCAGCTGGACGAGCAGCCGGACCGTGCGGGTCACGACGTCATCGAGGCTGTACGCGCCGGCCAGGAAGGTCTCGATGGCGCGCCGCTCGGCGGCGGACAGGGGCTTGACGCTCGACAGCCGGTCCACGAAAAGCCGGTAACCCTTCTCGGTCGGGATCCGCCCGGCGCTGGTGTGCGGCTGGGCGATGAAGCCCTGCTCCTCCAGCACCGCCATGTCGTTGCGGATGGTCGCCGGGGACACGTCGAAGTGGTGCCGGTCGACCAGCGACTTGGATCCCACCGGCTCGGTGGTGGACACGTAGTCTTCGACGATCGCCCGGAGCACCGTCAGCTTACGCTCGTCAAGCACGCGTTCACCTCCTTGGCACTCAGAAGTCCCGAGTGCTAAGTCTATTGCGTCTAACATGTTCCCGGCGCGTGGCCGCGAGGCGAACTGGCGCGTGATCATGCCTGGGGCGTGACTTCCGCACAGGATATGACTCCTGCGATGGTAACCCGGCGGATACGGATGCCGATAGCGGCGTGTCGGCGCCACGCTGGCCAGGCGGGCCTCCGCTACGCTTCAGGCCAAGCCCCCCTGCCTAGAGGAGACGCCCGGATTGCTGGGCCGGGTGGAGGAGCTGATCGATTTCGTCACCGGGCCGGGCAGCGAATAGCGTGACGGCAGGAGCCGAGGACACGCGAGGAACGATGAGGAGCAAGCCGGCGCGGCCCGGATCCCCCGGCCCGCGGGCCGCCAGAAGCCAGGCGGGTCTGGACGGGGCTCCGCGCGCCCGCGACGCCGAGGTGAGGTTCGCGGCCGTCGGCTACCTGGGCGCGATGTTCCTCGGCCCGGTCATCCCGCTGATCATCTACGCCGCCGGGAGCAGAAGGCGGCCGTTCCTGCGCTATCACGCGGCCCGGGCGCTGAACCTGTCGGTCACCGGCTTGCTGTACGGGCTGTGCTGCCTGATCCTGGGCGGGCTGCTCCTGCTGGACAGCCTCACCGTGGCCTTGGTCGTGGCGGTGCCGATCGGGCTCGGGCTCTGGCTGACCGTGCTGAGCTACCTGATCCGCGGCCTCGGCGCGGCCAGCCGCGGCGAACGGTACGAGGTGCCCGGCTGGATCTGCGCGCCGATCGCGAGGTGAGAGCGGCCCGGGACCGGCTACCGGGCACGGCCGGGTCCGCGAGTCAATCGGTGAGCTTACGCGTCACGGTGTCGGCGAGCAGGCGGCCGCGGCGGGTGAGCACCACCCGGCCGCGGGCATAGGCCTCGGAGCTGGCCAGCCCCTCGGCGACGACCGCCGGCAGGCTGGCCTGGCCGGCCGGGCCGAGGACCGCGACGGGACAGCCATCCGCCAGGCGGATGAGCAGCATGACCCGCTCGAGCTGGCGCTCGGCCCCGGACAGCACCTCCCTGGCCTGGCCGGGGCTGACCTTCGCGGTTATCCTCGCCCCGTACGCGGCCGGATGCCGCACGTTCCACCAGCGGGTTCCGCCGACGTGGCTGTGCGCTCCTGGCCCGATGCCCCACCAGTCGCCGCCGGTCCAGTACAGCAGGTTGTGCGCGCACCTGGAGGCGGCGCCCGCCGCCCAGTTGGAGATCTCGTACCAGCGCAGGCCGGCCGCGGTGAGCACCTCGTCGGCGGCCAGATACCGGTCCGCCAGCACGTCGTCGTCCGGCGGGGCCAGCTCACCGCGCCGCACCCGGGCCGCCAGCCGCGTCCCCGCCTCCACGGTGAGCGCGTAGGCGGACAGGTGATCGGGCCCGGCGGCGATGGCGGCATCCAGCGAGCGCCGCCAGTCCGCCTCGGTCTCCCCCGGCGTCCCGTAGATCAGGTCCAGGCTGACGTGGTCGAATCCGGCCTCGCGCGCCCATACGGCGCAGCGCGCCGGGCGGCCCGGCTGGTGCACCCGGTCGAGGACCGCGAGCACGCTGGGCACCACGCTTTGCATTCCGAACGAAACACGGTTCACGCCGTGGTCCCGCAGCTCGCTCAGCGTGGCCTGGCTGACGCTTTCCGGGTTGGCCTCGGTCGTCACTTCGGCCCCCGGGGCCAGGCCGAACTCCGCGTCGATGGCCCGCAGGATGCGACCGAAGGCGGCCGGGGGAAGCAGGGTCGGGGTCCCGCCGCCGAAGAACACGGTGCGCACCGGGACCTCCGCGCCGCCCAGCACGGCGCGGGCGAACCCGATCTCGGCGATGGCCAGCTCCGGGTAGCTGTCCAGCGACACCGCGGCGGTACCCGCGGATCCGCCGAGCTCGGCGGCGGTGTAGGTGTTGAAGTCGCAGTAGCCGCAGCGGGTGGTACAGAACGGCACGTGCACGTAGATCCCGAACGGCCGCTCGCCCAGCCCGGCCAGCGCGCTGTCCGGCAGCGTTCCCCCGGCGGGGACCGGCTCGCCGTCCGGCAGGGCACCTGGCATGCCGCCACGCTACCCCAGGGGGTCCGGGGGCTGGGCCCCAAGGGCCGTGCCCCCCGCAGGGGGAACGGGGGACGGGTCCCCCCCGTGACGGGGGGGTCCCCGGGGCCGTCCCCCGGGAGACAACACTGCCAAGTTGCCGGTGCGCGCGCTTAGACTGGAACACAGGCGGTAGGCACGCGGGTCGCGTTCACGGGAGGCATAGGTGGCAGACAACCAGTCGCAGTGGCCGGCCCAGTACCCGGGGTACAGCCCGCCGGACGGCGCCCAGGCGGCACCGGCCGGTGCGCCACCGGCCGGCTATCCGGTCCCGGCGCCCGGCCACCAGGTGCCGCCGACCCCCTACCAGGTGCCGCCCGGTTACCCGGCCCAGCAGGCCGGCCACCAGGTCCGGATCGATCCTTCGATGCGCGCGGCCTCGGCGGACCGGGAGCGTGCCGTCGACGTGCTGAAGGCGGGCTTTGCCGAGGGCCGTCTC
>JASHYW010000743.1 GCA_030042885.1 Streptosporangiaceae bacterium
GCAGTCGCCGGCCGCCCAGACGTCCGGGGCCGAGGTGTGCATCCGCTCGTCCACCATGATCCCGTCCGCGGACCCGGTCCGCACCCCGGCGGCCCGGGCCAGGGCGGTATTGGCCTGCTTCTTGGTGCACACGACCGCGAGGTCGCACGGGATCTCCCCGTCCGAGGTAGCCACGGCCCGGACCGAGCCCTCGCCGAGGAAACCGGCCAGGGTCGTGCCGAAGTGGAGCTCGGCGCCCTTCTCCCGCCAGGAATCCTGCACCGGGGCGACGATATCGGGATCGGTGGCTGCCGACAGCGCCCACGCGCCCGGGTCGATCAGGTGCGTCTGGATGCCGCGGTGACACAGCGCGGTGACCATCTCGAGGCCCAGCGGGGACGCCTCGACCACGACCGCCGAGCGGACACCGTCGAGGACCTTGTCCCATTCCATGGCCCGCCGGATGTTCTTCACGTAGTACAGGCCACCCAGATCGGTTCCGGGTACCCCGGGGCTGGCGTAGTCGAACCCGGTGGCCACAATCAGCTTGTCGTAGCCGATCTCGCCCTCACCCGCGACGGACACGACCTTCCGCCCGGTGTCGAACCCGGTGACCCGTGTCTCATAGTGGATGTCAATGCCCTGGCCCGCGTACGCTTCCCTTGTTGCCAGAAAGAGCCGCTCGAAGTCGGGAATCTCCTTGCCGTGCACATAGGGAATGCCGCACGGGCTGTACCCGACGTCCTCGAACTCGGTGTAGACGCGGACGTCCGCGGTACCGTCCACGGCCTTCGCGGCCCCGGCCGCGCCGATGCCCGCAGCGCCGCCGCCGATCACCACGATCCGCTGGGCCATCAGCACCCTCTTCCCCGAGCAGGGACGAGACGTTTAGTATCCGCTATGACTCGTACACTATCCTGGCTAGGACCATGCTGAACGTCAAGACACCATCACCGTTCTCCCGGGCGGACACCGCATGAACCGGGTGCCGCGCACCGACGGGCCACCCTGCCTGGACGTGCAGCCGAAGAGCCACCCGGACGGGGCAGCCGGGGACCTGGAGCGCATCGTCGGCTCGATCGGCCTGAAGGTGTTCAGCCTCCGCAAGCGGATGGGCCTGTCCCTGCAGCAGCTGGGCGAACGCTCCGACGTATCGGCGGCCGCGATCCACAAGATCGAGCAGGGCGGCATGGTGCCGACCATCACCACGCTGCTCAAGATTGCGGGCGCGCTCGGCCGCCCGGTCTCCTACTTCGTGGAAGAAGACCTCGGCCCGGATGACGTGGCCGTGCTCACCCCGCCGGATGAGGACCGGCCGGTGTACACCTCGCACAAGGGCATCACGCTGAACAGCATCTCCGGGCCCTACGGCCGGTTCCTGCTGGCCGGGGCGCGGGCCACCGTGGCGCCTGGCGCGAATAGCGGGCGCAAGCCCATGCAGCACCCAGGCGAGGAACTCGTGCACGTCACCGAGGGGCTGCTGGAGTTCACCGTGACCGGGCAGCTGTACCAGGTCGGAATCGGGAGCACGCTGCACTTCCGCGGCGACCAGCCGCATACCTGGCGCAACCCGGGCACCGGCGAGGTGCACGCGGTCTGGATGGCGCTGCGGCCGCAGTGAGCCAGTTCCCCGTGATCGCCGGCATCCTGCCGCCGGTTGTGGCGGCCGCGGAATCCATCGGGCCCGAGCCGGAGCAGCGACCGGGCTCACGGCTCTTCCGGGCCGAGGAGGCGGCCGTGCGCACCGCCGGGCCGCGGCGCCGGGCCGAGTTCACCGCAGGCCGGGCATGTGCCCGGGCGGCACTGGCCGCTCTCGGCGTGCCCGCGGCACCGGTCCTGGCGGGCCGGGCGGGCGAGCCCCGCTGGCCGGCCGGGGTGACCGGCAGCATCACGCACTGCGCCGGTTACCGCGCCTGTGCCGCGGCGTGGACGGCCGACGTGGCCGCCATCGGCATCGACGCCGAACCGGACGCCGGGCTCCCGGCCGGGCTGATCGAGTCGGTAGCTGACGGCGAGGAGCGGGCGTGGATCGCCTGGCAGGCGGCGTCCGCTCCCTCAGTGTGCTGGGACCGGCTGCTGTTCAGCGCCAAGGAAGCTGTAGCCAAGCTGTGGTACCCGCTGACCGGGCAATGGCTGGGGTTCGGCCACGTAACCGTCTTCCCAGCCACGGCCGGCACGTTCGACGTCCGCGTGGCCGGACCCCGCCTGACGGGCCGGTGGCTGGCCCGCGGCGGGCTGATCGTGACCGCGGTCACCACGGCCTGGTGATCAGCGCAGCGGCAACGGCTGACCTCGCTTTGCTTCCGGCCGCGGCCCGAAGATGCGCCGGTCGGCCTCGGCGATGGGCACGTCGTTGATGCTGGCTTCCCGGCGCTTCATGTAGCCGTCCGCGTCGAGCTCCCACAGCTCGTTACCGTAGCTGCGGAACCACTGGCCGGACGCATCGTGGCACTCGTACTGGAACCGCACGGCAATCCGGTTGCCGTGGAACGACCACAGGTCCTTGCGCAAGGCGTAGTCGAGTTCGCGGGCCCACTTCCGGCGCAGGAACTCAATGATCTCGGCCCGGCCGACGATGAACTCGTCCCGGTTGCGCCAGACCGAGTCCTCTCTGTAGGCCCGGCGACCCGCTCCGCGTCACTGGTGTTCCACGCATCCTCGGTCGCCTGGACCTTCTGCCGGGCGGTTTCTTCGGTAACGATATCCGCCTGCTGGACAGGCGCTGGGCGCAAGCGGAGAACCGGATTTACCCGCTGGTTCTGTCCGAGCCGGAGGCCTGCCAGCGAGCAGTCACGGTGATCCGCGCGATCGCGGACCGGCTCCGCTCCGTGACCACGACGGCGGACCTCGCCGACAGGTTTGGACAGGCCGAGGCGCTGGCTGTGAGCGCCGCAGGCGAGAGCGGCGCTCCGATCGACGACCTGCACGCCGGCGCACTGGCCGGCGCCGGGTTCCGCTTGCGGTACCAGGATATCCTGGCCGGATCACCGCACGCGGCCGACGGTGAATCCGCGCCGACGTGATAAGAGCAAAGGAGCAGGCTGATGGCACGGGAACGAGTGCAGGGCACGGTCATCGATGCCCACTCGCATATCGGAGCGATGGACGCGTGGAAGTTCTATGACCTGAAGGAACCGGTCAAGCCGACCGTGTATGAGTTCGCTACCACCGGCGACTACCTGCGCCACATGGATGATCTGGGGGAAGAGCGCGCGCTGGTGCTGCCCAACTACGGGATCCCGGTGCAGGGCCAGCCATTTTCGCTGAACCCGCTGGTGCTGGACACGGTCAAGTCGAAGGACCGGATCCGGGGCGGGCTGTGGGTGTCGTTCCTCCCGCAGAACAAGGAGATGACGCTGGAGGCGCTGCGGCACGCGGGCGAGGAGGGCATCGTCGCGCTCAAGACCACATTCCTGCTCGGCGGCAACCCCGACCCGGGGACCTGGGACGAGGCGACCCGGGAGATCGCCGAGGCCTGCTTCGCCGCGGCGCGCGAGCACGACCTGGTGTTCCACTTCCACACCAGCCCGGGCGGCACGTCGGACCTGAACAACTACATCCCGCTGGTCGAGCGGTACGCCCGGGAGGTCAAGACCTACCTGGTCCATTTCGGCGGCGGGGTCAGCGGGCACATCCGGCTGGTGCCCCGGTTCCTGGACTGGGTGGAGCAGGGCTACCAGGTCTACACCGACACCACCTGGGCCATCGGGTTCGGGGTCCGCTGGCTGCTGACCGAGATCGAGCGGCGCGGCGTCGGCGCGGACCGGGTGCTGTTCGCCTCCGACGAGCCGTGGAGCGACTTCTGGGGCGAGTACTACAAGATCGCCGGCCAGCCGGTGAGCGACGAGCTGAAGCAGCGGATCCTGCACCAGAACTTCGAAGAACTCTACGGCGATTAGGCGGGAGGAGCGCCGCGGTGAGCGCGGGGCGGATCACTACCGAATGCGCCAGAAGCTGGTCTCGATCGGCGATGACTACTGGATCGAGAACGACCGGGGCGAGCGCATCTGCAAGATCGACAGCAAGGCCCTGCGGCTGCGCAAGACGCTGATCTTCGAAGACGCCCGCGGTGCGGAGCTGGTGAAGATCCAAGAGCGCATGCTGCACGCCCGCGACACGATGGAGATCGAGGACCGGGACGGGAACCGGGTCGCCACGGTCAAGAAGGCGCTGATCACGCCGCTGCGCGAGCGGTGGACCGTAACGGTGGCCGATGGCCCTGACCTGGAAGTCAAGGGCAACATCGTGGACCACGAGTACACCATCGAGGACGGCCGCACCAAGGCGGCAGAGGTGTCCAAGAGCTGGTTCCGGGTCGCCGACACCTACGGCGTCGAGGTCGCTCCCGGTCAGGATCCGGTGGTGATCTTGGCCGTCACTGCGGTGCTGGACCACCATGGCCCACCCGGAGCGCTGATCGCCGGGGTTGGTCCGGGTAGATCTGCGGTCACCGGGCCGGGAGACCGTCGCTGGCCCGCGTGGCCTCCGGCCTCCGGGGAGGCAGCCGGCCCGCTGCGGGCAAGTGGTGAGCGGGAGTGCCGATCGCCTAAGGCGTCTGGCGGCCCGTACGGCATCGACGCACGCGCGTACGAGGTCGGGCTCCTGTAGCGCGCAGATCATCCAACTCGGACGCGCCCGTTTGGAATGCGGTCGGCGGCCGCCAGCCATGCAGGCGGATATCGAATCTCAGCGTGACGGCCGATTGTCACCGTACGTAACGAAGCGCCAGCCCCCCGGAGTATGGCAGCCAGGTGGCACCACGTCGGTCTGAAGCGCCGCGATGAACGTCGCCGCATGATCTCCGCTTCGCCCCTCGCGCGAGCCGACAGCATCAGCCGTGCCGACCCGGGAGGACTGGGACGACTGGACTGGGACGACACGATCTCCCAAATTCCTCCCAACACGGGAACAGCTCCCAGTTGCCGCGCAAGATTGGAGCTGTCCAGTGAGCTTCTGACCTGGCCTCTCAGGTTAAGACCTGTGGAGCCCCGTTACGGAATCGAACCGTAGACCTTCTCCTTACCATAACCACGGCCCCGTGCACTGACCGCACTGGCAGCACCGATCGCACGGGTTATCGCACTGACAGCACTGGCCGCGCTGGGATGACCCGGTACGCCGTGCCACGAGCCGT
>JASHYW010000744.1 GCA_030042885.1 Streptosporangiaceae bacterium
CGGCAGCAGGCCCGGGGGCAGGCTCAGCGTCGGCGGCAGGCCCGGCAGCAGCGTCGCGAGCAGGCCCGGCAGCAGGCCCGGGGGCAGGCTCAGCGTCGGCGGCAGGCCCGGCAGCAGCGTCGCGAGCAGGCCCGGCAGTAGGCCCGGCGTCGGCGTCGGCGTCGGCCCCTGGGCCCGCCGCGAGCTCCTTTCCGGCCGTGATCACGACGGTGTCCGGGCCTGCCGGAATGACGCCGGCCGCGTCCAGCACCGACTTGACCCTGGCCCGCAGCTCGCGGGCCACCTCCCACTGGCGCATGGGCGCGGTCTTGGCCACGATGCGCATGGTCACCTCGCTGCTCGACAGCTCCTGGGCGCCCCACACCTCGGGCTTTTCCAGCATGATCTTGCGCCAGCCGCGCTCGCGGTACAGGCTGTCTGCGGCCCGTTCCATCAGCAGCCGGACGCGGGCCAGATCCTCCCCGTAGGGCACCGGGTAGTCGATGACAGCCCGGGACCAGCCCTGCGACTCGTTGCCCACGCTCTCGATGGTGCCGTTCCTGACGTGCCAGACCACGCCGTTGACGTCCCGCAACCGGGTGGTGAGCAGCGTCATCGCTTCCACGGTTCCCGTCGCGTCCTTGACGTTGATCGTGTCCCCGACCCCGTAGTGGTCCTCGACCAGCATCAAGATGCCCGCCAGGTAATCACGGACCAGGTTCTGCGCGCCGAACCCCAGGGCCACACCGAGCACGGTGGTGCTCAGGAGCAGCGGCGTGAGGTTGACGCCGAGGTCACCGAGGATGGTGAGCGCGGCGACGCCGAACACCACGATCGAGACCCCGCTGCGCACGATCGAGCCGAGGGCGCGGGCCCGCTGCGCACGGCGTTCCATTCCGGCCGCGTGTACCGCCACCGCGGCCCGGCGGACGCGGCCATTGGGCGTGACCCGCAGCGTGGCGGTAGCGGCGCGCTCGGTGACCCTGTTGATCAGCCGGTTAGCGACGGCCCGCACGAACAGGGCGAGCAGGATGACGAACGCGATCCGCAGCGCCTGGGTGATCGGGCCGGCCAGGTAGATCCGGACAAACTGCGCCGTGCTCGCATTGTGCGTGAGGCCCCAGGCCAGGCGGCAGGCGATCCCCGGGTCATTGCCGCAGTTTCCCGTCAGCGTGTCCGGTTCAGCGGCCGGGCCCACCGGGACCGGCGCCGAGGCGGCCAGGGCCAGGCTGGTGGCGTGAAACACAGAGCTCCTTCCGCCGGGTGCCACTCCACGCGAGGCTACTGCGCGGATGCCCCCGGCGGGCCCGCCCTCTGCGGAAAGGCCTTACACCCCTCAGCGGCAGCGAGCCTCAGCCTCAGCGGAGAACCTCCACCAGTCCGGCCTCGCGCAACGCGGCGAGGTCGGGATCGCGGCTTGCGTGAGCGTGCAGGTCCGGGTTGGCCTCGATGGCCTCGGACAGGGTCCGGGCCGCCTCGTCCAGCTGCCCGGACCGGGCCTGGGCACACGCCAGGCTGTATCCGGCCATGCCGATCGCGGCCGCAGGCGCGCCCAGGTAGCGCGCGGTGGCCAGGCCGTGCGCCTGCATCGCGACCGCGCGTTCCGGCTGGCCGTGACCCAGGTAGTAGCCGCCCAGATGCCCGGTGGGGTGCCAGAAGCCGCGCACGATGATCTGCAGCCACAGCAGCCGCCCGTTCAGCCACGGATGGCGCGCCGGGTCGAGCAGGTCCTCATCCGGCAGCGCCCAGGTCCCCTCGATCAGCTCCGCGGTGACCCGGCGGCAGCCCACCATAACCTCGTCGGCCGACTGAGCGCTGTACCTCTGGTAGAGCTCAACCGACCCATGGTCAACCTCGCCGAACGCTGGCGGGACCCGGCCAGAGCGGATAGCCACGATCCGTTCGGCCTGCTGGCTCTTGAACTCGTTGTTGTGGGCCACCAGGGGTACGGCGGCCCAGGTGTCCGGGCTGCCCCCGCGGTAGCCCGGACCAGCCGAGTCATGGCCCAGACCGGAAGCACAAGCGGCCAGCAGCGCCTGCTCCTCCACGCAGGCGAGGCTGAGCAGCCCGGTCACCGCGCTGCGCAGTCCAGCCGTCATGGTCAGCTCTCCTTAACTGCGGTGAAGATCAGGTTGTCCGCCACGGTCAGGGTGATCGCGGCGAAACCGGTGGTCTGCAGCCGGATGAGGAACGCCGCCGGCTCGACCGGGTTGTACGTGTCGCCTTCATGAAAGCGGTGCAGCCCGTCGCTGGGCAAGCTGTCGGAGCCGAGGAACGCCCCGCCGGGCCGCAGTACGCGGAACGCCTCGGCCAGCACTTTGTCCTGCAGGGCGCGGGTAGGCACGTGGTGCAGCATGGTGAAGGCCGCCACCGTGTCGAACGAGGAGTCCGGATAGTCGAGCGCCGCCGCGTCACCGTCCACCACCTCCACGTTGGTGCCGGCGAACCGTTCCGCCAGCTGCAAGACGGCCGGTGGCTCGGCCTCCACCGCGACAAGCCGCCGCACCCGGTGCCGCAGCCAGTCGGTGGCCGCGCCCGGCCCCGGACCGAGCTCCAGCAGCTCAGGACCCAGCGAAACGCCCGCGGTCGCCCGCGGCAGCACCTCGTCCTGGATGTGCGCGGCCCATTCCGGGCTCGGCATGAGCTTCGCGTGGTTCTCGTTCATATCACCCACGCTAGGGAAAACCCCGGCCGCGGCCTAGAGCGTAAGCTGACATGCTGTGTCGCCAGCCGGACACGGACCCGGAGGACCCGGACCCGGAGACCCCGGAGGACCCGGAGGACCTGGAGGACCCGGACCCGGAGACCCCGGAGGACCTGGAGGACCCGGAGACTCCGGAGGACCCGGAGGACCCGGAGGCGCACCGTACGACGCAAGCCGCACAAGCGGCCGTGGTCGTCGCGGATTTCCCCATGCCCCCGGGCACCCGCTTCGACTGGCACACGCATGTCGATCAACAGCTGGCCTGGGCGGCCAGCGGAGTGCTCACCGTCATCACCGAGGACGCGACCTGGGTGCTGCCGCCGACGCGGGCCCTGTGGATCCCGGCCGGCCTGCCGCACGAGACCGGAGCCGAAGGCCGCGCCACCATGCGCACCCTGTACATCCGCCCCGACCTGTCCCCGGTCAGCTGGCCCGAGCCCACTCCGATCGCGGCCAGCCGACTGCTCGCCGAACCCCAGCGCGTTCGTCGCCGCCTTCCGCCGCGAGACCGGCCAGACCCCGGCGGCCTACTTCCGCCGCGAGACCGGCCAGACCCGGCGGCCTACTTCCGCAATGAGACGGGCCAGACCCCGGCGGCCTACTTCCGCGACGAGACCAGCGCCGGCTTAGCCCAGCTCCAGGCCGGTGTA
>JASHYW010000745.1 GCA_030042885.1 Streptosporangiaceae bacterium
CCCAGCAGCAGCGAGCTGACCAGGAAGTTCCACATCATCCAGCCGGCCGTGGTGTAGAAGAACAGCCGGTCGCCCGCGCGCAGGTCCATGTGGAACGTCTGCAGCTTCAGCTGCTCGATGAGGATGCCGCCGTGGCTGTGGGTGATCGCCTTGGGCAGCCCGGTGGTGCCGGAGGAGAACAAGATCCACAGCGGGTGGCCGAACGGCACCTGCTCGAACTCGAACCCGGCGGCGGGCACGGATCCGTGATCCATCAGCTCATCCCAGGTCACAATGGCCGCGCCGCCCCGGCCTGCCGCGGTCTGCGCGATCGGAACGCCGAGGGGCCCGGAGACGTGGATCACCTGCTCCAGGCCGGGGAGGCCGCCGATGACCTGGCGCATCTCGGCGGTACGGTCGTAGTCCCGGCCGCCGTACCGGTAGCTGTCGACGCAGAACAGGACCCTGGGTGACAGCTGGCCGAACCTGTCGCTGACCCCGCGCCCGCCGAAGTCGGGGGAGCAGCTGGTCCAGATGGCGCCGATGCTGGTGGTGGCCAGCATTGCGATGGCCGTCTGCGGGATGTTCGGCATGCAGGAGGCGACCCGGTCGCCGGGACCGATGCCCATGCTGCGCAGCCGGGTGGCGAGAACCCGGACGCCGTTGGCGAGATCCGGCCAGGGCAGGCCGGTCAGCGGGGTGGTTTCCGACTGGTAGTACAGGGCGTCCTGGCCGGGCGCTCGTTCCGCAGCACGTGCTGGGCGTAGTTCAGCCTGGCCCCGGGGAACCAGTCCGCTCCGGGCATGGTCCTGGCGCCGAGGACGGCCGTGGGCGGCGCCGAGGCGTCGATGCCGCAGTAGTCCCAGACCGCCTGCCAGAAGCCGTCCAGGTCGGTCACCGACCAGCGCCACAGCTCGTGGTAGCCGTCGAGGTGATGTCCGCGTTCACGCCCGAGCCACCGGCTGAACGCCGTGACGTTGGCGCGGTCGACGCGATCGGGCCCCGGCGTCCAGAGCAGGCCGCCCTGGCGGACCTGGACCGGTGGACCTAGCGCCTCCACATCGCAGACGGTGCCACAGCGGGGCCGTTTGGTGCAATGTGCTTGACGCACAAATGCGGTCCGCGGAAATGCTGGCCGTACCATGCTGGCCTGGGCGAACCTGGCGTATAGGGTGTTTGGGTGACTGCCCTGGACCCTTCCGCCCTGCTGGGGATCGACGTGCATGTGCACGTCGAGTCGGATGGGCACGGACATCTGTCCCTCGATGATGAGCTGCTCGCCGCGTCGGCCAAGTACTTCAAGGCGGCGGGTGACCGGGCGCCGACGGTGGAGCAGATCGCGGACTACTACCGGCAGCGCCAGCTGGCCGCCGTGGTG
Source organism: Streptosporangiaceae bacterium (assembly GCA_030042885.1). Next base: position 1,358 of record JASHYW010000745.1, read on the forward strand.
TTCACCGTGGACGCGGGGACCGCGACCGGGCATCCCGGCCTGTCCAGCGAGGAGATGGCCGACCGGGCCGCCGCCCATGCCGACGTGCTCATCCCGTTCGGCTCGGTGGACCCGCACGCCGGAGCCGAAGCGGTCCGCCGCGCCAGGCGGCTGATCAGCGACCACGGCGTCCGCGGGTTCAAGTTCCACCCGAGCCTGCAGGCCTTCTCGCCGGACGACCGGAGTTACTACCCGCTGTACGCGGTCATCGAGGAAGCGGGCTTGCCTGCCGTCTTCCACACCGGCCAGACGGGCATCGGGGCCGGCCTGCCGGGCGGCCGCGGGATCAAGCTGCGGCTGTCCAATCCGATGCTCGTCGACGACGTGGCCGCGGATTTCCCCCGCATGCCGGTGATCCTGGCCCACCCGTCGGTGCCCTGGCAGGACGAGGCGATCTCCATCGCCACCCACAAGGCCAACGTCTACATCGACTTGTCCGGCTGGTCACCCAAGTATTTCCCGCCCCAGCTGGTCCGCGCGGCCAGCTCCTACCTGCAGGACAAGATGCTGTTCGGCACCGACTACCCGCTGCTCACCCCCGAGCGCTGGCTGCGCGACTTCGAGCTGCTCGACATCAAGCCGGAGGTCCGCCCCAAGATCCTCAAGCACAACGCGGCCCGCCTGCTCGGGCTCGGTGCGTCGGAGGGCTGAGGCGAGGACATGGCCGCCGTGACCCGGACGCTCCGCGGACGGCGCCTGCTCCTGGTGGCGTGGCAACCGCACCCGGCCGGTCGTGAGCGAGACACTCGGCCCGGCATGGGGTTACCACGTCGACGACGGGCTGGCCCTCGGTGATCTCGTTCGCGACGTGGCCGGCGAGGAAGCCGCCTGGGCCACGCCGCATCACTGATGCGGGCCCGCGCTGCTACGCCTTCAGGGTAGGCGCGTAGCGGTTCCGGACCCGTGTTGCGGTTCAGCTACGAATCGGCACCAAACGCCGTACGAGTCTTGCCCGGTACCCGGGACCAGCCTTGAATGAGGATTCATGCCGGAACATCCCCTCCGAAGTAACTAGGACAAAGAGTGATGAATCCGGATTCAGTTCTCGAGGTGCGCAACGTCACTGTGCGTTTCGGCGGGCTGACCGCCCTCGACGGCGTCTCGCTGGCCGTGCCGCCCCGGCATGTCATGGGCGTCATCGGGCCCAACGGAGCAGGCAAGACCACGCTGCTGAACGTCCTGTGCGGCTTCATCCGGCCCGATGACGGTGAGGTCCTGTTCGGCGGCCGCCGCCACCAGGTCCGGCCGCACCAGCTGGCCTCCCTTGGCGTGGCCAGGACCCTGCAGGGTGTCGGCTTGTACGGCGGCCTGACCGCGCTGGAGAACGTCATGGTCGGCGCGACCTGCAAAGCCTCGGCCGGATTCTGGTCCGCGCTGCTCTCGCTGCCGCGGGCCGGGCGCGATGAGCGCATGCTGCGCGGCCTGGCCATGCAGGCCCTCGAACGGGTCGGCGCCGCCGACGTCGCGGACGCCCGGCCAGGAGAACTGTCCTACGGGACGCGGAAGCGGATCGCGCTGGCCCGGGCCCTGGTGGCCAAGCCGAGGCTGATCCTGCTCGACGAGCCCGCGAGCGGCCTGGGTGAGACCGAGCTCGCCGAAGTCGGCGCGCTGATCCGCGACCTGGCCGAGGAGGGCTCTCTGATGGTGGTCGAGCACCATATGGACCTGATGATGTCGGTCTGCGACTCGATCGTCGTCCTCGATTTCGGAAGGGTGATCGCCACCGGGTCGCCGCGGGAGGTTCAGGACAACCCCGCCGTCACTGCGGCCTACCTCGGCACCGCCGACTCCGGCCAGGGCCCCGCCGGATCCAGCGTGAACGGCGGGCCGGCTGAATGAGCAGCGGGCCGGACGGCGCTTCCGCCGGAGCGGACCACATCCCGGTGAGCGCGGGCGGTGCTGCCCGCGGGGCCGACGGCGCCGGGCTGGCCGGCCGGGCGGCCCCGCTGGAGGTCCAGGGTCTCGTCGCGGGCTACGGCGGGGTCACCGCGCTGCACGACGTCGCCGTGACGGCCGGAGCCGGCGCCATCACGGCGGTGCTCGGCGCGAACGGCGCGGGCAAGACGACGCTGCTGCGCGCGGTCAGCGGCATGATCAAGCCCCGCCGCGGCCGTGTCCTGCTCGGCGGCACCGACGTGGCCGGCCGTGGCCCGGAGCAGATCGTACGAGCCGGGATCGCGCACGTACCCGAAGGACACGGCGTGATCCCGGAACTCACCGTGGAGGA
>JASHYW010000746.1 GCA_030042885.1 Streptosporangiaceae bacterium
CCAGCGCGGGATCGGAGGTCAGCACCTGCTGGTGAATGCGGGACAGGTCACTGCCGGGGTCGATGCCGAGTTCGTCGGCGAGCACGCGCCTCCCGTCGGCGAACACCCGCAGCGCTTCGGCGGGCCGCCCGCCGCGGTACAGCGCGATCATCAGCAGCCCCCGCATCCGCTCCCGCAGCGGATGATCCGCGACCATGGCAGCCAGGTCGGGCACCACTTCGGAATGACGGCCCAGCGCGAGCAGGACATCCGCCCGCTCCTCGGCCGCGGTGGACCGCAGCTCGGCGAGCCGGGCCCGCTCCGTCTCCGCGAACGGCCCGGGCACTCCGGCGAACGCGACCCCCCGCCACAGCCCAAGCGCGCCCTCGAGCGCGGTCACCGCGCCCGTCGGGTCGCCGTTCTTACGCAGCTGGCGAGCCCGGGCCAGTTGCTGCTCGAAGGCCACGGCGTCGGGCTGGCCCGGGACCAGATGCAGGACGTAGCCCGCCCCGGAGGAGACCAGCACGCGGCCCGGCCCGCGCAGGGACCTGCCGGGCTCGATGATGCGCCGCAGGCCAGCCACGTAGGTGTAGATGCCGCCCTCGGCGCTGGCGGGCGGATCCTGCCCCCAGACCGCATCGACGAGCTCGCCACGGGAGATCACCCGGTTCGCGCGCATCGCGAGGATGCCAAGCACGGCTTGCTGCCTGGGCTGACCCACGTGCAGTTCATCCTGGCCGTACCAGGCCGTGACCGGACCAAGCACGCCGACGCGCAATACCACGGCTTCGCAGACCTTACGTTCGTGACCGTCGCCCCCCCGGAAGCGCCTTCATCGAAGGTTACAGTGCTTTGCGCCGCTCATCCAGAAAAAATCTAGATTACCTAAAGACACCCACTCAATAGCTGGTGCGCTTCCCGCGGTCCCGGCTCGGCCGCTGCCGGACCGGCTCACCGCGCGCTCCCCTCGGCTCCCGCTCGCCAGCCAGGCACACGCGACAACCCGAAGCCTCCGGGCCCCGCACGAGGCCCGGAGTCGCCGACCCTCACGGCACCCCCTCACTACCTGCCGTGAGGGTCGGCACCCGCGGCGCCCAGCCCCTGGCAGGTCGGCTACGCTCTTAGCCGTACCTGGCCCGGACCGCCCGGCAGGAGGCATTTACTGAATTGTCGGGCTATCTTGGCCGTTACGACACATTGCGCCTCATGCGAAAGTTCGCGTTATGCAAGAACCCGCCGTGGTTGCTGCCCGTGCTACCTGCACCGGGCCGCTCGCGCAGGCCCAGAAGGCCTGCACTCGCAACCGGTTTTGCATAACGCTCATGGCGCGCTTCGCGGGTGAGGCCGGGCCCAGGGGATCTGCCAGCGGGCGCCTCGGCGGCGCGGCACCTGGCTTGTCCCGGGCATCGGGGCCGGGCCGCTCTCGGCGCCGGGTCGTTCCCGGCATCTGAATCGCGTGAACCCCGTGCCACCGGGCGGATCGTCAACTAAGGCTAGCCTAAGCTAACCAAGGGCCTGGGCGCCTACGGTAAGGAGGACCGCCGATGCTCGCGACGCTCGTCATCTTTCTGCGTGAGGGTGTCGAGGCGAGCATGATCATCGCGATCCTGCTCGCCTACCTCAACCGCATCGGCCGCCGGGAGCATTTCCGCGACGTGTTCATCGGCGTCGGCGCCGCGCTGCTGCTCGCGACGGCGGGCGGGGCCGTGGCGTACGAGACCATCCGCAGTTACGACGGCTCGCGGGTGCAGACGATCTTCGAGACCATCACCTACCTGGTCGCCGCGACCGTGCTGACCTACATGACGTTCTGGATGCGCAACCACGCCCGCTCCCTGTCCAAGGAACTGCGGGCCCGCGCCGACGCCGCGCTCGACGGCCGGGCCAGGTGGGGGCTCGGGCTGCTGGCCTTCCAGGCGGTCGGCCGCGAGGGGCTGGAGACGGTGGTCTTCACCCTGGCCATCATCTTCTCCACCTCCGCGACGGGCGCTCTCATCGGAGCCGTGATCGGGCTGGCCGGGGCGCTTGGCATCGCGTTCACGATCTACCGGCTGGGTCACCGGCTGAACCTGGCCAGGTTTTTCACGGTCATCGGCGTGCTGCTGATGGTCTTCGCCGCGGGCCTGCTGGCCGATTCGGTGGAGAACCTGCAGCAGCTCGGCTGGCTGCCGGTGCTCGACATGCCGATGTGGCACTCGGCCAGCCTGCTGTCAGAGAACAGCGCGTTCGGGGACGTGCTGCACAGCTTCTTCGGCTACAGCGACGCGCCCACCCCCCTGCAACTGCTGGTCTATGTGGCGTACCTGGCCATCGCGGCCTTCGCCTATCTCGGGCTCCGGGATCGGGCGCGGGCAGGCGCGGAGGAGCCGACTCCCGCCGCTCGCTGACCATTGGCTGTCTGCTTGCTGACTGTTACCTATGAGTGGCCGCGCAGGGGCCGCGCCAGCCCGCCGGACCGCCTAACATAGAGCGCGGTATCCCGGGTCCGCGTACTCCTCCTGCGCGGTGGCGCGGGGACGAAAAGCAGCGGACGGGACGTCACCGCCGCTGGCTGGAAAAGGGTTGGACGAAGCGAGCATGGGCAAGGCAAGCAGAACGAAGGTCGAAGTCACCCGCCGGGAGAAGATCGCCGCACAGCGGGCGGCCGAGCGCCGCGCCGAGCGGCGAAGGCGGATCCTCATCGCGTCGGGCAGCATCATCGCCGTGGTGGCGATCGTGCTGACCTTCGTGATCATCAAGCTGAACACCAAGCCGTCGACGTCGGCCAGCTCGGCGTCGAACGGCCCCACCGGCGCCGCGCTGACCGCTGTCGTGGACCAGGTCACCTCGGTGCCGACCAGCGTCTCGGACGCGGTAGGCGATGGGGGCGGCGCCCTGGCGGGCTACTCCAAGCCCACCACGATCAAGGGCACGGCGCTGATCGCCAACGGCAAGCCCGAGATGCTGTACATGGGCGCCGAGTACTGCCCCTACTGCGCGGCCGAGCGCTGGGCGATGATCGTGGCGCTGAGCCGGTTCGGCACGTTCAGCGGACTGGCCACCATCCATTCCGCCGCGGCGAACGGGGCCGGCGAGGCCGAGCCGTATCCGAACACGCCGACCTGGACGTTCGTGCACGCCAGCTATTCCAGCCCGTACCTGACCTTCACGCCGGTCGAGATGGAGACCAACATCCCGGACACGGCCACCGGCACCTACACCACGCTGCAGACGCCGACCGCGGCTCAGGAAGCGCTCATCACCAAGTACGGCGGCTCGTCAGGGTCGATACCGTTCATCGATTTCGGCAACAAGTACGTGATCTCCGGCGCGAGCTACGACGCGGGGGTGCTCGCCGGACTCAGCTGGAGCCAGATCGCGGCTGACCTGCACAACCCCGACAGCGCGGTGGCCAAGAGCGTCCTCGGGGCGGCGAACTACATCACGGCCGCGATCTGCCAGATGACGGGCAACCAGCCCGCCAGCGCGTGCACCGCGACCGTCAAGTCCCTGGAAAGCCAGATCTGACCCCGGGGCGGGGCCCAGGTCTCCGCGATAGAATCTGACCAGGAGCGTTATGCAAAATCGACGCCCGAGTGCAGGCCTTTGGGGCCTGCGCGAGCGATCGGTGCGGGTGAGCGGCCAGCAACCACAGCGGGTTCTTTGCTTGACGCGAACTTTTTCATAAGACGCTAAGCCAGCAGCCGTGAACCTACCGGAGGCGAAGCTCGGATGACAGCTTCGAAGTCGAGCAGGGCCCGGAACGCC
>JASHYW010000747.1 GCA_030042885.1 Streptosporangiaceae bacterium
GTCGGGAGACAGGCCGCTGCCATCCACCAGGCGGATGCCGCTCGTGACGCCGAGCCGCCGCAGCACCGTGATCACCGCCTGGGCCGCGCCGTTGAATGAGGCCGGCTCGCCGGTCGCCAGCGCCACGTGGCGGGCCAGATTCTCCGCGATCACGTTGTTGCTCTCCTGGAGCATCTGCTCTATGACGGCCGACAGCAAGGGCGAGACCACGCTGGCGATGACCGCCGAGCGGGCGGCAGCCGTCTGCGCCACCGGGGACCCGGTGACCCGGATGCCGTCGGCGGCGAGCAGCGCGGCGAACGAGGCAGCCGCCATGGCCGCCGGGTCGAATGCGCGGGACCGGAGGTTGTACGGGTCGTCGGAGTCCTCGGGCGTGCCTGCCGGTGTCAGCCGGCCCTGGTCAACCTCAAGCGAGACGATCGGGGTAACGTCTCCCGCGCTGACGTAGTCGCCGGGCCAGCCGGGCGACAGGCCCGGGCCGACGTACAGCGACGTGTCGTAGCCAAGGCTGACTGTGGTGCGGCCCGCCGATTTCAGTGCCCGGGCCGTCGAGGCAGCCAGGCTGGCCAGCGTGGCAGGCCGGGGATAATCCTGAGCCGGGAACTGGTTCACCGCGAGCGTCGGGTCCCCGCCGCCGACCAGGATGATGCCGCCCGGCCCGGCGCCGTCCACGACCCGGGTGGGAAACCGGGCCCCGCCGCCGAGCACCGCGAGGGCGGCGAGCGCCGTGGCCAGCTTCGCCGTGGACGCCGGTGTTGACAGCTGCGCGCCGTGTTCAGATAGCAGCACCCGCCCGCTAACGGGGTCCGCCACCATCACCGACACCTGCGGACCCAGGGCGGGTGCGGACAGCGGGCCTGCCAGGGCTGACCGCAGCCCGCTCGCGGTGGGCAGCGGGCCTGCCTGGGTTCCGGCGGACAGGACCGCGCCTCCGCCCAGGGCCGGCCCCGCCATGACCGAGGGAACCCGCAGGGCCGCCAGCCGCGCGGGGAGCATGCGGGCCACGGCGATGCCCGCCGCGAGCGTGAACACGTTGATCATGGCCAGCGTGAGCAGTGCCGCGATCCGGGTGCGGCGCACCATGACCAACCTCCTCCGACGGCTGCCCGGGGCTCCCCTCATGTTCGGGGGAATCCCGGCGGTGTCCCCCCGGGTGTACCGGACAATGGAGTTAATCACCCGGATCCGGATGGAGCGAAACCGTGGACGTCGAGGTCATCATCGAGATCCCCAAGGGACAGCGCAACAAGTATGAAATGGACCACGCCACCGGGCGCATCAGGCTGGACCGCATGCTGTTCACCTCCACCAGGTACCCGTCCGACTACGGGTTTATCGAGGACACCCTGGCGGACGACGGCGATCCGCTGGACGCGCTCGTGCTGCTTGAGGAGCCCACCTTCCCCGGCTGCCTCATCACCTGCCGGGTCATCGGGATGTTCCGGATGCGGGACGAGAAGGGCCTCGACGACAAGGTGCTCTGCGTACCTGCGACCGATCCGCGGTGGAAGCATCTGCAGGATATCCACGACGTGCCCGAATTCGACCGGCTCGAGATCCAGCACTTCTTCGAGGTCTACAAGGAACTCGAGCCGGGCAAGATGGTGCAGGGCGCCGCATGGGCCGACCGGGCTGCGGCGGAAGCAGAGATCGGCAGCTCCCGGAAGCGGGCGGCCGAAGCCGCCGATCACTGATCCCGTGCGGTCAGGAACACCATGGGACCCGGTATGGGCATGGGGTAGCGTGGGCGAGGTCGCCGACACGGGCGGCCAGGATGGGGGTCCTGACTGTGCCGCGTTATGACAGGGTTGTCGTCAAGCTCAGCGGTGAGGCGCTCGCGGGATCGGGCAGCGCCGGTGTCGACCCGGCCAGCCTCTCCCGCGTCGCGCGGGAGGTTCTCTCCGTACGCGATCTCGGCGTCCAGGTGGCGGTGGTCGTCGGCGGCGGAAACTACTTCCGCGGCCGGATGGCCGAGGGATGGGGCATCAGCCGGGCCGAGGCGGACAACATCGGGATGCTCGGCACCATCATGAACGCGCTGATGCTCCGCGGCGCGCTCACCGCCAGGACTGACGTTGACATCCGGGTCATGACCGCGGTGCCGATTCACAGCGTCGCCGAGCCGTTCATCAGGCTCAGGGCGGTCCACCACCTGGAACGCGGCCTGATCGTGCTGCTGGCAGGAGGCATCGGCCAGCCGTACGTCACCACTGACTACCCGGCGGTACAGCGTGCCCTGGAACTGGACGCCGATGCGCTGCTGGTGGCCAAGCGCGGGGTGGACGGGGTTTATGACAGCGACCCTCGCCTCAATCCGGACGCCGTGCGCTACACGCGGCTGACCTACGACGAGGCCCTGGCCGCCGGGGTGCGGATCATGGACACCAGCGCCTTCGTGCTGGCCAACGAGCAGTCCCTGACGATGCACGTCTTCGACGTCGCGGCCGCCGGCGTCATGCGCAGGATCTGTGAGGGCGCCGAGCTGGGCACCCGGATCAGCGTCAAGCCCAGCTGACCGTCGACGACCAGCCCGGCCCGATGAAGCGGCTCTACAATCGCCCGCGTGGAGCACTATGTGGTCCGGGGCGGCAAGGGTGGCGCTCGGTAGTCTTCAGCAGTTCATCGCGGATCCGCGGACGCTCATCTCCGGCCCGTGCGTCCTCCAGCTCTAGTCGAGACGATAAACCGCTAGGTTGGCAGCCCCGGCAAGGAGGGTCAACGTGAAGGCGCTCGTATTCAGGCACAACCTGGCCCGCGAGGCGGCCTCGACGATCGGCGGACGCATCGGCCGGCGTGCCTTCGTCTCCCGCTTCGCGCCTGTCCGGATCGAGGACATCGACGAGTTGCCGCTTCCGGCCGAGGACTGGGTGCGGGTCAAGACGACCTTCTCGGGCCTGTGCGGTTCTGATGTGAAGCAGGTCCTGCTGAACGGCTCCCGCGACAACCCGCTCACGGCGCTCGTGTCCTTTCCGCATGTGCTCGGCCACGAGGTGGTCGG
>JASHYW010000014.1 GCA_030042885.1 Streptosporangiaceae bacterium
TGGTGTCTCCGCCCAGATACTCGGCCACGGGCCGCGCGGCAAAGATCACCCCCGGAATCCCGTGACCATCGAGCAGCGCCAGGAGGACCAGCATGAGCCGGACCGACACACCCGGCAGCAGCGATTCGGCCCGCTCGAGGGAGAGTATCCAGGTCACCATGGCCGCCGACGGAATCTCGTTGGCTCCGGTCCATATCTGCTCCCGCCTGCCGAGGAAAAAGTCCCGGTAATCCCGGCAGGTCGAGTTGGAGCTGGCGACCACCGAGGCAGCCTGCGCGAGCGCCAGCGGCTCATGGCCGAGAGTTTCGACCAGGTCGATGGCCCCCTGGCGCTGGACCGGATTCACGCTGAGCCGTTCCGTCAGGCCGTTCAGGGCCTCTCGGACACTGAAGAACCCGACCGGGATGACCCGTGTCCCAGGGCGGCCAGCGTCGATGGCGAGCCGCGTGCTGGTGATCAGGAGCCGGCCGGCTGGCCCTTCTGGCCACAGCCCGTCCAGGTCCACGGTGTCCGGCACATCGTCCAGTACCACCAGCCAGGGTTGGCTGGTTTCGCCGAGCCAACTGATGAAGCGGACCGCGACCGATTCGGCCGTGCCAATGGGCTCGATGCCGGTGGCCGCCACCGACGCCTCAAGGAACCCGGACAGCACGGACGTCCGGTCGGCGACGGGGATCCAGATCAGCACGTCGACAGCGCCCGATTGCCATAGTGACTCCGCGATCATCACGGCAATCTGGGTCTTGCCGGACGTGCCAAGCCAATTCGGCAGGCCCTCGGCCGACGCGGAGGGGGGCACGAGCGCCACTGCAGATCCCGGGACGAGGGCTTCCGCGACGCCGCCAGCGGTGTCGGGACGGTCGGTGAATCCCTCGGCAAGCGGAGGCACAAGGCCGATCCGGAATGGCTGCGTTCGCTCAGTCGGCATCAGGCATCACCGCCCGCCACCCCCATCCGTGCTGCTGCCCGGAAGTAGCCTCCGAATATCTACATAACACGCCAAGGTCCAGGCGTGGGGAGCCTTGTCCATATCAGCGCCGTCGCGAACAAAGTCGTTATCCACGTGCACTGACATTATGCACGTGCACTGAGGCTCGGTGCACGTGCATGACAGAACATGGGCTCCGCTCGCACTCGATCGGCTGACAACCGCATCGGCGGGGAGGGCTGGCGCGACCCGGCCGCCGAGCCCAGGCAGGCTCCCGTGCCTGGTCGACGGCGGCCAGGCACCGTGTGTCACTCGTCGCCCGCGATGTTCGCCAGGCTCTGCCTGACGGCTTGCGTCACCGGGTCCTCGTAGGGCAGAACCCGCTCGCAGCGCGCGAGCGTCTCGCGCAGCAGGGCCTTAGCGTCGCCGACCCGGCCGACGGCGTAGTACAGATGCGCAAGTCCCGCGTAGCGGGCCAGCGTGTCCGCATGGTCGGCGCCGAGGATCCGCTCGGAGTCCGCGCACGTCTGCTCGGACAGCTGGACCGCGAACGGCATCCTTCCCGCTGTCTGGTAGGCGGAGGCCAGGCTCGCCCTGGCCGCGATGGTGTCCGGGTGGTCGCGGCCTAGCATGCGCTCCCGGTCGGCCAGTACCCGCTTGTAGCCGGAAATGGCGTCCTTGGTCTTGCCTTCCGCCAGGTAGGCCGCGGCGAGCCGCTCGCGGGTAGTGATGGTGTGTACGTCGCGTGAACCCTGCAACCGCTCGCGGTCAGCCAGCGTCCGCGTCAGCAGCCGGATTGCCGCCGCGCCTTCGCCCGCGGCCTGGTAGGCAGCGGCAAGCTTGTCCCTGACCAAGAGGGTGTCCGGATGGCCCGGGCCGAGGAACTGCTCGGATTCAGCCACCGCCCGGTGCAAGACGCTCACCGCCTCCGCGGGCTCGCCCGCGGAGGCCAGGGCGTCGGCCAGGCTGACCCTGGCCGCGATGATCGCCGGGTGCCCGGGCGCGAGTTCCGTGCTGCGTTCCGCCAGCACCCGCTGATACCACGCAACGGCTTCGGACCCGTAGCCTGCCGCCAGGTACGCCCCGGCCAGCTCGGCCGCGACGACCAGGGCGTCCGGGTGACTGGGCGGTAGCTTGTTGTCGCACTGGACGGACAGCTCACGCCAGTACTCGACGGCCGGACCGGCCAGCCGGCCGCGGTCAAGGCTCCGCCCGGCGCACAGCAGCAGCGGATGGCAACCGTCGGCCCACAGCACATCCTTGGCTGCATTCGCCAGGCTGGCCGCGTTCGCACGCAGCACGGCGGCCGTCCACGGCTGCCGCTCATCCAGAGGCCACGCTTCGAGGAGCGCGTTCGCCGCTGCCCGGGCCGCGCGGTCACGCAGCGTGGCGGGTGCGGCCAGCCTGATCGCCGCCTGGACCACCGGGTTCATCAGGACGGTGGGCGGCGCGTCGGCCCGGTTGAGGCTGATCAGGCCGGCCCGCTCGATGGCGAGCAGCGCATCCCAGGCGGGCTTGGGGTCGATCGGGGTGCCGAAGCCGACGGCGGTCCCGCCCAGGTATGCGGTCACCGATGGCGTGGTGAAGATCGTCCCCGGGATCCCATGACCGTCGAACAGCGCGACCAGGACCAGCATGAGCCGGACCGACTGGCCCGGCAGCAGCGTTTCCGCCTGACCCAGGGACAGCGTCCAGGTGACCGAGGCGGCGGATGGGACCTCGCCCGCCGCCACCCCGATCTGCTGCCGCCTGCGGGCGAAGTAACCCCGGTAGTCCCGGCAGGCCAGGTTGGAGTTGGCGATCACCGCGACGGCCTGGGCCAGGGCCAGTGGCTCGCGGCCGAGAGCCTCGATGAGGTCGATGGCCCCCTGGCGCTGGGCCGCATCCACGCTGAGCCGCTCGGTCAGGCAGCCGAGGGCCTCGCGGACGCTGAAGAACCCGATGGGGAAGACGCGGGTCGTGCGCCGGCTGGATACCACCGCCGACTGCGTGCTGGTGATGACGAGGCGGCCAGCGGGCCCCTCCGGCCACAGGCCGTCCAGATCATCGGCGTCCGGCAGGTCATCGAACACTACGAGCCACGGCCGGCTGGTCTCGCCGAGCCAGCTGACGAAGCGCGCCGCGACCGACTCGGCGGTCCCGGCCGGCTCGATGCCCGTCGCGGCCGCCGACGCCTCGGCATAGGCCGAAAGCACCGACGCCCGGGTGGTGGCCGATACCCAGATCAGCACGTCGATGTCACCGGATCGCCACAGCGATTCCGCGAGCATCACGGCGATCTGAGTCTTGCCGCACGCGCCCAGCCAGTTCTGCTGGCCCTCGGCGAACTCCGAGCCTGGCACGAGCGCGATGGCCGAGCCCGGGACGAGGGCATCCGCGATGCCCCGGGCGGTATCGGGCCGGTCGGTAAATCCCTCGGCCAGCGGGGGCACCTCGCCCACCCGGAAGCGCCGTACCGACCGATCAGCCGACGTTCCTCCTGAGCGCACCACAGGCCGCTACACCCCATCTGTTCCGCTGTGCCGCGCGCCTCCCCGGAATCCCCAGCCGATGACGCGGGGAGGTTCGGGCACGGGAAGCCTTGTCCATGTCGGGATCTTCGCTGACACGACCATTATGCACGTGCAAAGGGCGGAGGGGTACGTGCATCTTTCCGGTCTGTGCCGCGAGTCGCAGAAGGCAGGCTCCCGCGTGCTACCGGAGCCGGCCGGTGACTACCGAGGGCCGGCTAGGGGGCTACTGGGGCCGGGCGGGTGCCTTGGCCCCTGGAGCCGGGGCCCGCAGGTCAATCGAGAAAATCAGTGGGGAACGTGCATAATGACGGTCATGCGACTGTCAGCCCGGGCCGATTACGCGCTGCGTGCCGCCATCGAACTTGCCGCGGCCAGTCCCGGTCACGTCACCGCCGATCAGCTCGCCCGCGCGCAGCAGATACCAGGGAAGTTCCTTGAGACCATCCTCACCCAGCTGCGGCGGGCCGGGCTCATCCGCAGCCAGCGAGGACCCGAGGGCGGCTTCTGGCTGGCCCGGCCGGCGGCCGAGATCTCCCTGGCGGACATCATCCGGGTCATCGACGGCCAGCTCACTGGCGTGCGGGGCGAGCGGCCTGAGAACGTCACCTATCCGGGGGTGGCCGGGCCCCTGCAGCAGGTGTGGATCGCGCTGCGCGCCAACGAGCGGGCCGTCCTGGAGCAGGTCACGCTGGCCGACATCGTGTCAGGCGAACTGCCCGATGTCGTGCGTCAGCTGACCGAAAACCCCCGCGCCTGGGTTTGAGCTCCAGGCTCAGGCGATCGCGCCGGCGACCGTGTGATGCGCGGGGCTCAGACCGGCACCATGTCGGTGAGGTCGTGCACCTGGCCGGAGGTGGCGCCGAAGCGCGGCTCCTGTCCCGCGAAGCCCAGGGCCGCTTCGGAGTCCGGGTCGATGGTGCTGATGGAGACGAAGCCCGGCTCGGGCGGCACGCTGGCGCCTGATTCGGCCGGCACCCGCAGGCCGGGCTCCCTCGGCATGGCCAGCACGGGCTCGTTCTGAAGTTCGGCGAGGGCGAAGTTGTCCGAGACCTCGCGGAACACCTGCGAGAGCGGGGTGCCCAGGGCGCCGCAGATCGCGGCGAGCAGCTCGGATGAGGCTTCCTTCTGGCCGCGCTCGACTTCGGACAGATAGCCAAGGGAAACGCGCGCAGGGGCCGAGACCTCCCGCAGCGTGCGACCCTGCCGCAGGCGCAGCCGACGCAGCACGTCACCTAGCAGCTGACGGAGCAGAACCATCGTCGCACTCCCTTCCCAAGGCCGAAACTGCCCACACTCCCACCGTACCTGGCACTACGGCTAGTTCGCGAGATCATGTCACCCCGTGTTCGCTGCTAACGTAACGCTGTAATCAGCGGTTCTCTTCCCGGAGCCTGCCCAGCAGCAAGCCGAGGGCGTGCTCCACCGTCAGTTTACGTATCTGATGCCTGTCTCCGCGTAGCGCGATCGTGCGAACCACCGTGTCGTCCGGGGCACTCACGGCGATGTGCGCCGTGCCCACCGGCTGCCCGTCGGCGGGCTCCGGGCCCGCCACGCCGGTGGTCGCGACCCCGTAGGTCGCGCCGAGGCGGGTCCTGACCCCCACGGCCATGGCCGCGGCCACCGGCGCGTACACGGCGCCGTGCCGGGCGAGCATGTCCCGGTCCACGCCGAGCAGCGCCGCCTTGAGCTCGGTGGCGTAGGCGACCACTGCGCCGCGGAACGACGCGGAGGCTCCCGGTATGTCGGTGAGCGCCGCGGCGACCAGGCCGCCGGTCAGCGATTCGGCCACGGCGACCGTTTGGCTGCGCTCGGCCAACTGGGCCAGAACCTGGCCGGCCAGGTCGTGCGCGTCCTCGCCCGCGGAGCCCCACCCGACGACCACGATCGTGCCTCCCCTCGGGTCCTTGACCGCTCACTGGCCCGCGGCCGGCCCGGACGGCGCAGCCGCGTTGCCTGCTGAACATAATCGACACCGGTGGCCAGGGTCACGACAAGCGCCGCGGCCATGACGAGCTCACGGACGATCTCCGCCGGGCTGAGCGTGGCGGGCAGTATGCACAGGCAGATCGCGATGACCTGGAGGAGGGTCTTCAGAGGGCAGTTCACCCAGCGCCGACAGGCAGATCAGGGCCGCCCCGGTAAGCGCCTTGCCGGGCGTCGGCGGGCTCGAGGGCGTCCGCCATCAGGTCCACTCCGTCCGAACCGGTCACCACGGCGCGGACCATGTCCCCTGGCGCGAGCGGCAGAGCGCTGCTGACCGTGGTCATCCCGTCGACTTCCGGCGCCTGATGGGCGGCCCGGCCGGCGAAGCCCCTGGCCGACGGGGCCTGGCCCGGCGCCGGCCCCTCGTCGCCCTCGTCGATCAGCACGTCGAGGATCTCGCCCCGGCGGTCGGCGGCCCGCTGCGCCATCAGCTCCTCGGCCAGGTCGGCGAAATCCTCCACCCGGCGGGCGATCTCGGCCTCGTCCAGCTTGCCGGACCTGGTCGCGGCCTCGGTGCCGTCCTCGTCGGAGTAACCGAAGATCCCGATCGCGTCCAGCCCGGCCTGGCTCAGGAACAGCTCGAGCTCCTTCAGGTCCTCCGCGGTCTCGCCGGGGAAGCCGACGATGAAGTTGGACCGGACGCCGGCCCCGGGACTGGCCTGGCGGATCTGGTCGAGCAGGGCCAGGAACCGCTCGCGGCCACCGAAGCGCCGCATCGCGCGCAGCACCCGCCCGCTCGCGTGCTGGAAGGACAGGTCGAAGTAGCCGGCCACCCCCGGCGTGGACGCGATGACCTCGATCAGCCCCGGGCGCATCTCGGCCGGCTGCAGGTAGCTGATCCTGACCCGCTCGATGCCGTCGGTGGCGGCCAGGTCCGGCAGGACCTCCTCCAGCAGCCGCAGGTTCCCCAGGTCCTTGCCGTAGGACGTGGAGTTCTCGCTCACCAGCACCAGCTCGCGCACGCCCTGGCTGGCCAGCCAGCGCGCCTCGGCCAGGAGGTCGGGCGGGCGCCGGGAGACGAACGCGCCACGGAAGGACGGGATGGCGCAGAAGGAGCAGCGCCGGTCGCAGCCGGAGGCGATCTTCAGCGGGGCCACCACCCCGCCGGACAGCCGGCGCCGGAACACGCCACCGCCCGGGCCCGCCCACGGGGCCCCCGGGCCGGCCCAGGGCGAGCCCGGGCCGGGGGACGGCTGGCGGTGCCGCTGGCGGGCGGCTGGGGTGATGGGCAACAGCTTGCGGCGATCCCGCGCGGTGTGCGCGGGGCGGCGGCGGCCGGCCAGCACGTCGTCCAGCCGCGCGCCGATGTCGCCGTAGTCGTCGAAGCTGAGGATCTGTGCCTCGGGCAGCTCACCGGCGAGTTCGGCGCCGTAGCGCTCGGCCAGGCAGCCCACGGCAGCGACCTTCGCGCCGGTCCCGGCCGCTGACAGCAGTTCGCTAATGGATTCGGCCTTGGCCGCCTGGATGAAGCCGCAGGTGTTCACGAGCACCACGCTGGCCGTATCCGAGGAGGTCAGGTCCCAGCCGGATGCGGTCAGCCGCGCCGCGAGCTCTTCGGAATCAACCTCATTGCGCGCGCAGCCGAGCGTGACCAGGCTGACCGTCCGCGGCGCGGACCCAGCGGGCCGCCCGGACCCCGAACGCGAAGACACACCGAGAGCCTACGCGACGGCGGTTCCGGACTAGCCGGACGAGGAGCTGGAGGAGGTGGTGGAGGCGCCCGACGGGGACGCCTTGGGGCTGAAGGTCAGCGTCACGGGGAAGACGGTGTTGATCGGCCAGCGCTGGCCGTTCACGGTGAGGATGATCGCGCCGGGGTTGCCCAGCCGGATATCCACCGTTTCTGTCTCCGTCCACGTCATCGAGGTGCCAGCATAGACGTCGCCCATGAAGATCTGCGAGCCGTCGCTGGCCCTGGTGAGCAGGACCCAGCAAGGCTCCGGCCCGGCGGCCACATTGATCACCAGGTTGGAGGGCGTCGGGGACGGCGTGGGCGACGGCTTGGTCGTCGGTTTGGTCGTCGGCTTGGTCGTCGGACGGGAGCTGGGCGGAGGCGTGGTCGAGGCCGCGGCCAGGTGTTTGCTGTGATTCCCGTGGGAGGACACCAGCCGATAGGCGCTGAACCCGATGATGGCGAGCAGCACCAGGGCCACGATCAGCCCCAGGCTGGGTGAGCGCCGTTCGCGGATCTTGATCGGCCGGGAGGGCTGGAAGACCTCGGCCGCCCGCATGGCGTGCGGCGGCCCGTGCTCGGCGTCGTACTCGCTGATCAGCGGGGCCGGGTCGGCGCCGACCGCGCCGGCGATGCTGCGGATGTGACCGCGCGCGTAGAAATCGCCGCCGCACGCCGTGAAGTCATCCTGCTCGATGTCCCGGATGATCGATTCCCTGATCCGGGTCTGCTGGCTGACCTGGGTGACGCTGAGACCGGCCTGACGGCGCGCATCCGCCAGGGTTTCACCGATGCTCACGCTGCGCCTCCACGTACCTTCGGTCGCGATCGGGCATCCCGCGAGTGCGGGGACCATCACCAAGTGTAGACAGCAAATAGCGCCAGGTCGGTCACGCCGGGGTGGCAGTTCTGGGCAATCCCCGCGCGGCCGCCGCCTCAGCCGCCGCGCAGGGAGATCAGCGTGTCGTCCAGGTCATCCGGCCGGACCAGCACGTCGCGCGCCTTGGATCCCTCGCTCGGCCCGACGATGCCCCGGCTCTCCAGCAGGTCCATCAGCCGCCCGGCCTTGGCGAAACCGACCCGCAGCTTGCGCTGCAGCATTGACGTCGAA
>JASHYW010000091.1 GCA_030042885.1 Streptosporangiaceae bacterium
CGTTCGTCTGGCTGCGGCTTTACCAGCAGCAGATGCACGGCCGGATACCCGCGGGGCGGCGGCAGCCGTTGTGGTGGACGTTGCGTCCGCCGCTGGCCGCCCTTTCCTATCACGCGGCGCACCGTATGTTCGAGCGGGCGAACGCGCTGCTCGGCGCCAACTGGACGCTGCATGACTTGCGGCATTCCGCCGCGCACCGGATGGCCCGGGACCCCGCGCTGCCGCTGGCCGATGTTATCTTGAGCTTTCGCGTCAGCCAGGGCTGTGACCTGCAGTGTCCCGCCGTGGACAGTGTCGCCGACGGGACACTTGCGGCTCGATTCCGGCTGTTTCACCCCTCTGGATCGTTACCTGATCGGGTCCGGGCGGAGCGCTGGTCGCCGAGTGCGCGGGCGAGCTGGCGGCGGAGCCGTGCGTTCGCCTCGGCGAGCTGCTTGTTGCGGTCGAGGGCTGCGGTGAGCCTGGCGCGCAGCGACGCATCGGTGGCCCGCTGGCCGGCCGGGATGGCGCCGGCGGAGCCGGAGCCATCTGTTCTCTCGCGCAGCCGGCGGATCTGGCCGCTGATGTCGGGCTGGGTATAGAGCCACGACCGCGAGATCCCTGCTGCCCGGGCGACGCCGGCGAACGTCACGGGAGTGCCTGCCCGGTCGAGCTCGCGCAGGGCCTGGACGGCCTTTGCCCGGGTCAGCTCGTGCCGCCGGGCGGCGGACTCGGAGAGCGGGTCAGGGCGCACCGGCCGCCGCCTCCTTCTCGTCCGGCCCCCCGGCCTCGAGGGCGGCGATGATCTTGTCCAGGTTGCCAACAACCTGCCGGTTCATCTCGGCGACGCGGGCATGCCCGCTCGCCTCGGCAGCGGTGATGATCTGCAACGTGGCCTGCCGCTGGGCATGATGCTGCGGGAGGAACTCCGCGGACGTCACGAACATCGGACAAGTCAAACAAGAATTCGCATGCGGGCAGGTTTTGACCAGGGGCAGCTGGCAGTAGCCGTTCGGCAGCGCCTGGGTGGCGCGGGACAGCTGCTGTTTCGCCCAGGCGGCGTCGCCGAGCGGCCCGTCGGGACTGATCTGGACAGGCTGACCCTCGGCGCCGACCTTGCGGGCTTTTTCCCAGTGCTCGCGGACGGTCTTATCGGACAGCCTCGCATAGAGGGCTGTCATGAGGGGCGAGTCGTGATCGAGTATCTTCTGCACGACGTGCTGCGGGACGTCGCGGTTGATCAGGACTGTTCCCAGCGTGTGCCTCCATTGATGGGGGGTTAGATGCACGGCTTGCCCGTTCTCGTCGCGGACGTCGCAGTCTTCCAGCCAGCGGTGGAGCGCGCTGCGGTAGGTATGACCGGAGACGGGCCTGCGCCCGTTGAGGTTGCCGTTCTGCCGGGGGAACAGCACCGGGGCGCCGGCGGGAAAGCGCTGCAGCACCCGCTGCTGCTGCTCGCCGATCAGCCGGAAGAGCTCGTCGTCGATGGGGACGAGGGCCTCGCGTTTCATCTTGGTGTTGTAGTAGCGCAGGTAGGGGGCGCCGTCGGCGTCGGTGACCGTGCAGCCGAAGGCCAGTCCGGCCGCTGAGGAGATCCGCAGGCCGCAGCGGATGAGGATCAGGGTGATGAGCCGGTAGGCCGGATTGTCCTGCTTGCTGAGGTTGGCGGGCTGCTCGACCTGTGCCATGACGTGGGCGGCGAGGCTGCGGGGAAGCCGGGCGCCGCGGGCAGGGAAGTCCTCCGGGTAGATCGCCGCGCTGGCCGACAGCGTGTCGTCCCAGCCGTGCCGGCGGATCGCCTTCAGGAAGCCGCTCAGCCCTCCGACGTAATTGCTGTGGCGCACCTGGCCGCCCATTTCTGCGTGCAAGACGGCCAGATAGCGTTCCAGCAGCGGGCGGGTCACGCCGTCCAGTCCGTCCGGGGGCTCGGGCAGGGAGGCGAGCCAGGCGGCGAACCGGGTCACGGCCCGGGCCCCGGACCCGGCCGTGCTGGCCGACAGCCCGGTGGCCAGCTGCCAGCGCGTGTATCTCTTGGCCAGTTCCCTCAGCCGGGGCTGGTGGATCGCCGCGAAGCTGATGGTGGCCTCGGGCTGATCGATGCCCAGGTTGCACAGCCGCCAGATGTCCCGCGGGTACTCGGTGTCCCAGCCGGCGCCGAACGCGAGCGCCTCGACGCGGCGGCGAGCGTCGAGGATGAACGGCCGCCAGCCGCGCCCCTTTCCCGGCGCGTCGAGGGCGGTCCACCATTCTTCGGGCTGTTCCAGCAGGGAGGACGCGCCCGCGGTGGCCAGGACCGCCACGAGCGGGTGGACGTCCCGCGGCGGCAGTTTCGCGTCGCGCTCATCGCCGCGGCACTGCAGGACGTACTGCATCTCCAGCCGGAGCCCGGCGGGCAGCCTCCGCAGGTCGAGGTGCTCCTGGCCCGGCCCCGGATTCTCGCAAGAGGCCGCGAACTCATCGATACCGGGACGCCCGTTGTCCTTCCACCGGATGTCATGGCCGTAGCAGAACACCGACGTGCCACGGGCCCACAGGGAGCAGTAGCCGATCCGGCAGGCCGGCGGCGGCCCGCCCGGCGGCAGCGGCGCCGCCGGCGCCTGCCAGCCCGCCAGGTCCGGGCGTCCCGCACGATGCCACTGGCGGAGGTGCCGCTGGCACATCCCGCGGCCCATCGCCCCGTAATTGCATCCGGCGATGACGCACGAGCCCAGCGGCAGGTGGCCGTGCCAGCCTGGTTCGGCCGTCGCGGCGAACTCCGTGATGGAGATCCCGCCGGATCCCCGCCACCGCTCCCAGTGCGAGATGCACAAGCCCTGCTTGCGGTGCGGTCGCTCGCAGCCGCTCACCGCGCACGGCGGCCCGCCGAAGACAGGGTCCCGCGGGTCGAGGACCAGGTCGTCAGCCCGGAACTCCGGGCGCACCACGGCCACGAGCTTTTCCAGCAGGCCCGCAGGTCCCCGGTACTGCCTGGCCGGCTCTGCTCCGAGGTTCACCGGCGGTCCACCTCGTTGTCGAAGACGGTCGCGGTGACGCTGACCGCGACGCCGCCGCGGACACCGCGGGCGTGCAGGTAAACAGCCGCCCCGCCCGCAGACGGGGCCTCGGTCACCTCGTCCAGCCCCAGTGCTTGCCGCCATTCGCCGAACAGCCCGCGCCTGCCCGCAGCAGGAGCAAGGACCTGGCCGGACAGGGCGCCGCCGGACGCGGTGACGGTCCACGCGATCACCGGGATATCCGGGTGCGCGGCCAGGATGGCGGCCAGCTCGGCGGCGGCCCGCTGCTGCCAGCGGGACCGGTCGGCCTGCGTGATCCAGCCGCCGGTCACCAGGTCACCTCCCGCCCGGTCAGCCACCCGGCTTTCTCCAGGGCCGCCCTGGCGTCCTCGATCGTCAGATGCCCGTATACGGCCGACGTCGTAGTCACCGACGAGTGACCTAGCAGCTTGGAGACGACCTCGATGGACACCTCGTCGCGCAGCCACCTGGTCGCCGCGCTGTGCCGGAACCAGTGCGGGTCGAAATCCAGGCCGGTCCTCGCCCGCAGCCGCACGACGAGGTCATAGACGGCCGGGTAGGACCACGCCAGGCCCTTCGGCTCCGCCCAGATATTCACGAACACGTAGTCGCTATCGATCCCGCCGTACTCCTCGTGCAGGTAGTCGGCATACAGCCGGATCAGCTCCGGCCCGACGGGGACCGTCCGGCCACCGGACTTGGCCCTGGCCCCGTTCGCGTTCTCCCGCGGCACGATGCTGATCTCGCACTCGGCGACCGCGATGTCCTCATGACGGAGGCCCAGGACCTCGCCTGCCCGGCAGCCGGACTCGTGCAGCAAGGCGAAGAAGAAACGGTCCCGCAGCCGGGTGCAGGCATCGAGGATCGCCTGCGTCTCGGCGACGGCGAGGATCCGGGGCAGCTTCTTCGGCGCCTTCAGCGTGATCGCCCGGCCCCGGTACGGCTTCCCCTTGCTCACGTGGTGGAGGAACGGCTTCCAGCCGCCCCGCCCGCCCGTCCGCCACGCGGCCAGCAGGTCCCCAGGGCCGACCCCGTTACGCGCCTGATGCGCATAGAACGAGCTCACCGAGGCGAGCTTGCGGTTGACGGTCACCACGCTGACCTCCGGCACCGACGACGGCAGCACCGCGACCGCCCCGGACCGGCCCGCCGACGGCAGCTGCAGCCAGGCCACGAACTCGGCGATGTCCTCCAGCCGGGCCACGCGCCAGTCCAGTCCCCGGAACCCGAGGAACTGCCACAGATCTTTCATGTCGTGGGCGTACGCCTTGACCGTGTTCGGCGACCGGCCGATATCGGTGAGATAGGCCAGGAACCGGTCGACCGGGACGACCGGCACGTCGTCATCCCCGAGCACGGTCCACGATCGGGTTCCCGAGCCGGGAACCGCCACCGGATGCACGAGCATCGTCTCCTCCTTGAGCAACGTCATGGACAAGGCAGGAGATAACCACGAATCGACCGCCATCCGGGCAGGTGAGGACGCTCGTGGTGGACGTTAAAGACAACTCAGGTGAGGCTGGAGATAACAGCAGTACCGGGACTTTGTTGGCAGGTTCGTGACCCAGCTCACCGGCGTGCAGACCGTGGCCGCCTTCGGCGACGACACCACCGCCGTGCTGTTCTACTACCCG
>JASHYW010000092.1 GCA_030042885.1 Streptosporangiaceae bacterium
CATGGCAGGACATGGCGCGGACCAGCTGGCGGGACTGGTACGCCGAGGTCGATGCCGCCTTCGCCGCGCTGGCGAGCCGGTGCGAGAAGACCTTCGTGTTCGGCATTTCCATGGGCGGTTGCCTGGCGCTGCGCCTAGCCGAGGTGCGTGGCAGCGCGGTGCGCGGCCTGGTGCTGGTCAACCCGTCGCTGGCTCCCGACACCAAGCTGTTCCTGCTCGCTCCCGTGCTCAAGCACGTGCTGCGGACGCTGCCCGGCGTCGTGAGCGACATCAAGAAGCCAGGGGTCAGCGAAGTCGGATACGACCGGGTGCCGATCAGCGCGGCAGCCACGCTGCCGAAACTCTGGGGTATCACCACAAAGCACCTGTCTGACGTCACCCAGCCGGTGCTGGTCTACCGCAGCACCGTCGACCACGTGGTCGGGCCCCCCAGCATGCAAGTGCTGCTCGCTGGCCTGCCTGAGGACCAGGTCACGGTCCGCGAATGCGCCGAAAGCTATCACGTCGCCACCCTCGACAATGACGCGGAGGCCATCTTCGAGGGCAGCGTGAAGTTCGTCCAGGATCACGGCGATAGCGGACATTTCGTTACGTGATCCGATGCGGCGGTTTATCCTCCCGGCACCGGAGCGGGGACGGCTATCGTGGAGGCAGGCTTCGATGCGGGCAGCGGTGGGACGTGCCGGACTGGGATGACACCGAGAGTGAGCGCGACGAGGATGCCGCATGGCGCGACCTCGTGGCCCGCTTCGACGCGCCGCTAACCGCGCAGGAACCGGTCCCCTGGCCCGCCCGCGAGGACGGGGACCGCGGAGCCCCGGGATCTCAGGCAGCGCATGAGGCCGAGGGAACCAGCGGGACACATGGGACTGACGGTGGGAATGGGACCGACGGCGAGCGGGCGGATCGAGCGGCCGACGGGGACCGCGGAAGTCGCCGAGCAGACGGCTGGCGCATGGCCGACAGCCGGCGTGCAACCGACGGGCTGTACGGCGGGCTCGAGGGCTGCGGGGCTGACGGGGTCCCGGGGGCGTTTGACGCGGACGGGATGCCGGAGACACAGGACCCGGACACGATAGAGGCCCCGCGGCGGATCTGGGGGCCAGGGGCACGCCGGATACCGGGACGCGGGGTGCCAGCCCGCGGGACACCGGATGGCGGGGCAGCTGTCCTCGGGTCACCGGCGGACGATGACGGCGAGCACTTCATCCCGCCCGCGCCGCCACCGCTACCCAAGCTGGACCCGCTGGCCAAGGGCGCCTGGGCCGCGCTGTTCGGCGGGCCAGGCTACCTAGTCGTGGCCACCGCGGCGGGCTGGTCGGTTTCGGGCTTGGCGGCATTCTGCGCGGTCGCCGCGTTCGTGGCCGGGTTCGCGATACTCGTGCTCCGGATGAACGATCCCGACCCCAAGGGGCCCGGTGGTCCCGACGACGGGGACGACGGCGCGGTGGTCTGAGGCACGGGGGCCCGGCTGGCCTCGCGGGCGAGGTCGGCGGCGCCGACGATGCCCGCGTCCTGCCCGAGTTGCGCGACCCTGATCTCCGCGAACGGCCGGTGACCGCGCCCGGTCAGGGCCCGCTCGAAGGCCGCACGGGCCGGGTCCAGCAGCAGGTCACCAGCCTCCGATACGCCGCCGCCGATCACGAAGCAGGCCGGGTCCAGGATCGCGGCCAGGTCGGCCAGGCCCTGGCCGAGCCAGCCACCCACGGTCTGGAAGCAGCGGAGCGCGGCCGGATCGCCTTCGGTCGCCGCGCGGGTGATCTCCGGCCCTGAAATGCCCTCGGGGACTCCTCCGCCCAGCTGGAGCAGCCGCATCGCACCCACCGGAGTGCGCCTGGCGAACTCGCGCGCCTCCGCGACCAGCGCATTGCCGCTGGCGTACTGCTCCCAGCAGCCCCGGTTCCCGCAGCCGCACAGCCGCCCGTCGGGGACTACCCGGACATGCCCGGGCTCGCCTGCGATGCCCCAGCGGCCGCGATAGAGCTCGCCGCCGATGATGATGGCCGCGCCGATGCCCGTCCCGACCGCCACCAGCATCACGTCGCGGTACCCCCGCGCGGCCCCGAACCGCGCCTCGGCCCAGGCCGAGGCGTTCGCGTCGTTTTCCACCACGACCTCCCGGCCGAGCCGCTCTTCCACCCGCTGTTTGAGCGGCTCGTCACGCCAGGCCAGGTTCGGCGCGAACAGCATGGTGGCGCGCTCGCCGTCGACGAACCCGGCGGCACCGAGCCCGATCGCGGCGACCTGGTGCCCGGCAAGCAGTTCGGTCACGACCTCGGCGATGGCCTGTTCGGTCCGCAGCGGGCTGGCGGCCGGAGTGGACCGCTTCAGCTTCGCGATGATCTGGCCGGTCTCGTCGACCAGGCCCGCCGCGACCTTGCTGCCACCGACATCGACGCCGATGGCCAGCGTCACTGTGCTTCCTTCAAAGTTCGGGTCATTCAGATTCCCGCGGCGGTACCCCCCACCCACCTCCCCTGCCCCCTACTCAGGCAACGGCCGCTGGCATGGGCCGACCGGCCCATGCTCACTAACCGCTTTCTGAATGACCCTCACTGGGCGACGTCCCTGGGACCCGATTCAGGTGGGGGAGGTGTTGCCCCGGACCGTTCGGATGAACGATTTTGATCTTGAGTCTTCATGAGCTCTTCGAAGGCGGCGAAGGCATCCTGTACCGCTGCGGCCAGGACGCCCCCGGCGTCAGCGAGGCGGGCAGACAGACCGGGGCCCGACAGCCGGGCCGCGCGGGCCGCCTGGCAGACCGGGCACCACTGGCACTCCGGTGGCTCGTTGGGCGGCGGCTCATTGGTGGCCGTGTCCCACACGTCACCGCTGGAGCGCCTCTCCTGGCCCAGTGTCCTGCGAACCTGGTCGGCGACCTGGTTGGCCATGCTGCGCGCACCCGCTCGCATCAGCCAGCGCTGGAAATCGGCAATCGGATCGCTGCCCCGGCGTGCCTGGCTGCCGCCGCCCGGCTGGCCGTTGGGTCTGGACTGAGCCTGGTTGCTTCCGGTCTGGCCGCCGCTGGTTCCCCGGCTCTTGTCGTCATCCGGCTGGCCGCTGTTCTTCGGCTGGCCGCCGCTTCCGGGCTGGCCATCACCGTGGGATTCGGACACCTAATGCCTCCTACCCTTGATCGTACCCGCTACCACTGCAGGACGAATGGGGCGCCGGTGGCACGGAAATGCCCCACGTTGAGGCACTCAGTGACGCCGATCCTGGTCCTGCGGGCCAGCGGCTGGTGCACGTGCCCGAAGATCGAGTACCTCGGCCGGGTGGCCTTGATCGCCTCGAGAAGGGCCACGCTGCCTTTCTCCAGGCGCCGCGCCGCGGTGTCATACAGGAGCTCCGGTACGGCGGGCGGGATGTGCGTGCACAGCACATCGACGTGGCCGACTGCCTCGATCTTGGCCCGGAACTCATCCTCGGTCATTTCGTTCGGCGTCCGGTAGGCCGACTTCAGCCCGCCGCCGACGAAACCGAACGTCCATCCGTCCAGCTCCACCGTGCCGCCGTCCACCACGTGGTGTCCCGGCTTGGTGTGCCTTTCCCACATCCGGGGGATGTCGACGTTGCCGTAGGTCAGGTAGGCGGGTTCGGGCAGGGCACCGAACAGTTCCGCGTACTGCCTGGTGATCGCGGCCTCGAACAGGCTGGCGGGAGTCTCGGTCTTCTGCGCGAACAGGCGGGCTGACAGTTCCCTGGCTTCGTCGAATCTCCTCGCGGTGCGCAGTTCAACGTACACGCGCGCGGCCTCGGCGCCGAAAAGCTCGGCGAAGATGCCCTGCCCGTAATCGGCATAGTCGAGGAACAAGAGCAGATCGCCCAGGCAGATCAGCGCGTCGGCCCCGTGCGCCGCACCCGGCAGGGCGTCAGCGCGCCCGTGCACGTCGCTCACCACGTGAACTCGCATGTCACCACGGTACGGCCGGACCGGATCCAGGATGACCGCCGCATGACCGTGAGCGTTATGCAAAACCGGTTGCGAGTGCAGGCCTTCTGGGCCTGCGCGAGCGGCCCGGTGCAGGTAGCAAGGGCAGCAATCGCGGCGGGTCCTTAGCTCACCCACCGGAACCTGCTGGCCGCCGTGCGCAACGCGTTCCTCGGCCCGCTGACGGTGGTGACCGAGATGAAGGATCCGGGCACACTGCCGTTCCTGCCGCGTGAAGATGGGCATCCGCAGAAGCGTGCTGCACAAGGATTTCGCCGACGACATCGACGCGCTGTACTCCTGAGGTCCTGGCTAAGCCGGGCGGGCCCGATCAGCCTGGCTGCGCGGGGCTGAGGATCGAGGTCAGGCGGGCGGCGGCGAGTTCCCAGCGCCATTCGCGGTCCACCCAGGCCAGGCCCTTCTCCCCCATGGCCCTGGCCCGGCCGGGATCGGTCAGCAGTTCGATCACGCGCGCCGCCGCGCCGGCCGCGTCGTGGACAACGTAACCGGATTCGCCGTCGAGGATGGCGTCGGGCGCGCCGCCCGAGTCGCCGCCGATCACCGGCAGGCCGGTGGCCGATGCCTCCAGGTAGACCAGGCCGAGCCCCTCCACGTCGAGCCCGGCCCGGCGCGTCCGGCACGGCATCGCGAACACGTCACTGGCGTCGTAGTAGCCGGGGAGTTCGGCCCACGGGACTGGCCCGGTGAACAGGACCGCGTCGCTGACGCCGACGCGCCGGGCCAGCCGCCGCAGGTCACCGGCGTAGGGGCCGTCACCGACGAGCAGGAGCACCGCGTCGCTGACCTCCGCCCGGACCTGCGGCCAGGCTCGGATCAAGGTGTCCTGGCCCTTGCGGCGGACCATACGGGACACGCAGATCACGACCGGCCGGCCGGCCAGCCCGAGCCGGTCCCTGACGGCCTGGCCGCCCGATCCCGGACGGAACAACGTCACGTCCACGCCGGGCGCCAGCCTTACCATCCGCTTCGCCGCCTCAGGGGACAGGGCGCGGGCCAGCCGGACCCTGAAGTACTCGCCCAGGTACGTCATCACGTCGACCTCGTCGCCGATGCGCCGGAGCAGGGCGCGGGCACCCGGCAGCATCGCCCAGCCCGCCTCGTGGCCGTGCGTCAGGGCCACGGCCCGCCTCACCCCGGCCCGGCGCAGCACGGGAGTGATGAGGCCGAGCGGCGCCGCCGCGCCGAACAGGACCGCGTCGCAGCCGTGCTCGCGGGCGATGGCCGCGGCCCGGCGGGACACGGTGGGCACCGGCAGCATGAGCGAGGTCGGATGACGGATCACCGGGAAGGGCTGCTCGGCGTCGAACTCCCGCGCGCCCTTCCAGGCGGGCGCATACACGGTCACCGTGCCCTGCGGCAGCCGGGTGGCCAGCGCGTGCACGAAC
Organism: Streptosporangiaceae bacterium; assembly: GCA_030042885.1. The sequence goes on from JASHYW010000092.1 coordinate 5,338, forward strand.
GACTGGATACCACCCTGACGTGGCGGGAAGTCATTGCTGACGATCAGCGTGCGGGGCACCGCACGAGTGTACAGGGACCCTCGGGGGCCGGGGCTGGGAGATTCCCTGGCAGCGGCGGTGATGGCGGATGCCGCTGACGTGCTTACGGGCGCACCGCTCCGTCGAAGTTCTGGGCGTACCAGGGTGTGTTCATGGGGATTCTCTCGACGGTCTCTCCCGGCACCGGCGCGTCGATGATGTAGCCGCCGCCCACGTAAATGGCGACGTGGCCTTCGGCGTTGTAGTACAGCAGGTCGCCGAGTTCGATAGCCGAGGCGGAAATGTGCGGCAGCGCGGCCCACTGCTCGTAGGTGTCGCGCGGTATGGCCACGCCCGCAGCCGCCCACGCGGCCTGGGCCAGCCCGGAGCAGTCGTAGCCCAGGTGGCACGGGCCGGTGCCGCCGTACACGTACGGGCAGCCGAGCTGCGCGTAAGCGAAGGCGACGGCCTTTTCGGCCTGGGTCGAGGTCGGACCGCTGTAGGTCGGGGTGGTGCTGCCGTTGGCGCCGATCGAATTGCTCTTGACCGTCTGCTGTTCCGGCACGGTCAGGCTGTCCAGCGTGGCCTGCTCGGTCGCGATGAGCTTGCCGAGGGAGTTCTTGTGGTCGGCGAGCTGGGTCTTGAGATCCGCAATCCCGTCCTCGGTGCGCTGCATCTCCTGCTCAACCCCGGCCAGCTCGCTGGCGTCGGTGAGGAGCTGCGCCGTCTCTGCGTTCCTGTCGGCGGATATCTCCATCAGCAACGAGCCCTGCTGCAGGACCATGGAAGGGTCACCAGAGGTGAGCACGCCGGCGATGGACGTCGCCGCGGTGTCCTCGAACGAAGCGGCGGCGATCTGGGCCACGTCCGTAAGCGCCGCCTCGTACTGGGCGTTGGCGTGATTGAAGGCCACGCGCACCTGAGCCAGCCTCGTCTGCGCGGCGGACAGCTGCTCGCTGACCTGGTCGAGTTGCTCGCTGACCTGGTCGTATTGCGAGGTGAGCTGGTTCACCCGGGCTTGGACCTGCGCCACGGTCGGTTGCGAAGAGGCGCTGGCATCGGAGGCGAAGACGGCAAGCCCGCCGACCGATACCAGCGCGGCCGCGACCGCGAGACCGCGGCGTGTCCGGGACTGGATGCCCGCAAGCCGCGTACCCACGTGCCTACCACGCTCCTTGTCATCCCACGCATCATCGCGTGTTCGTCCAGGTCCCAGACCTCGGTTCCTGGCCAGGCAACATTTGGGGCAAGCGTAGTGAAGGCAATTGGGCGCTTCAACCGATTCACGAAATTCCAACTACTCCATTACGATGTCCCGATTCACCGGCGCGAACGGTATCGGCGCGCTATCATCACGACGCTTGGGCGTCGGGGAAGATGGCCGAAGTCCAGGTCGGAGCTCCTGTGCTGGCCGGCGAGAGCCGAAGCGGCGGCACCAGGCCCGCATCCGCGAGAACGCGGAGCGCACGCACCTCCGCCTCCCCGAGGCAACCCGTCACGTTTTGTGATTCGATGACCGCAAAAGCGCAATCGCGGCATCCGATACCGCGCATCTCGCACCGGCCGCAATCAATCGTCA
>JASHYW010000093.1 GCA_030042885.1 Streptosporangiaceae bacterium
CACGCGTGGTCCTATCAGGCGGCCTATGACCTGGTCCTGCGGCTGCGGGCCAGGACCGGGATCTCTTTCGATCCTCACTGGTTCCGGCACGGTGCCGCGACCCGGTGGCTGCGCGACGGCGTCCCGATCGAGGTCGTGTCCACGCTGCTTGGTCATTCATCGGTAACCATCACGTCGTCGGTCTATGGGCACCTGACGGCGGAGGACGCGCGGGTGGCGCTGGAGAAGGCCGGCTGGCTCACCGGGAGGGCGGTGTCGTGGTGACCGGCGGCTGGATCACGCAGGCCGACCGGTCCCGCTGGCAGCAGCGGGCCGCCGCCGAGCTGGCCGTCATCCTGGCCGCGCACCCGGGCATCCCGGTGATCGCATGGACCGTCACCGCGTCCGGCGGGGCCCTGTCCGGCCAGGTCCTCGCACCCGCTGCGGGCAGGCGCGGGCTGTTCGGGCAATGGCGGCAGGCGCTGGGACTCGGTGAGGTCACCGAGACCCCGTCCGCCGGGGGGACGCCTGTTTACCTGCACGCCCGCGGTGCCCGCGGCGGCGTCGCGGTCAGCATCGCCGCGACCGTCTTCGATGACGCGGAGGACGGTCGGTGAGCGTCCCCGTCGGCCCGGATGCCGGGGAGTACCGGGTCCCTGGCGGCCTGCTGGAAAAGCTGATGGCCGTGGTGCGCCCGGAGTTCCGGGCTGACGTGCTGGCCTTCGACGCCGCCGACCCGGTCTTCGGGAGTCCCGCCTGCATGGTGGGCGGCTGCGGCCGCCCGTCCAGCAGCCGGGGACTGTGCGTCGGCCATGAAGGACGCTGGCGCAGCTGCGGACGGCCCCCGCTGGAGGAGTTCGCCGCGACGACGGCAGCGGAGTTCGCCCAGTCCGCCCTGCTGCACTGCCGGGTTCCCGGCTGCGGATACGGGGTCGCGGCCATGAACTTGTGCAACCGTCACGCCCGGCACTGGATCAAAGCGGGCCGACCCGGGATCGACGGCTGGCTCGGCGCGCTGCCTCCCGGCCTGGCCGCTGCTGGCCGGGGCCGGGAGTGCGCGGTGCCCCGCTGCCCCGTCTGGGCGCAGCCGGAGGGAACGCTCTGCCGCGTCCACCAGCGCGCCTGGATCCGCCACGGCCGGCCCGGCATGGACGAATGGCTGGCCCGGTTCGCGGGCTTCCGGCCGGGCCTGCCTGCCCATGAGCAGATCGACCTGCGCGGGCTGCCGCCGGCGCTGAAGCTGGAACTGCAGTACGCGCTGCAGCACCGTCGTGACGACCAGACGGTCCGGGTGCGGCCCCGCGAAGTCCGCGGCGCCGTCGGGCTCCTGCGGAAGGCGAAGGCCGGGTCGGTGCTCGACCCGGGCCTGGACGGCACCGCGGTGCCAGCCGCGCACCGGGGACTGCTCCGCTACGCCCGCCGGGTCCTGGAAGACCTGGCCGAGGGCGCCGGCTGGGACGCCGAGTATCCCCGCGATACCTGGAAGCTGCGCCGGCTGGGAATCAGCGGGAAGGGCGCCGAGATCCGCTTCGGGGACATCCCCCAGCCCTGGCTGAAAGACCTGGCCAAACGATGGGCCCGCTGGCGGCTGTCGACCGGAGTGCCCGGCGAGCGCGCGCAGGCCGGCATCCGGGCGGTCACCCGGCTGGCCGGCTTCCTCGCCGCCCGGGACGTCACCGCGCTGGCCCAGGTCGACCGGGCCCTCCTCGAACGCTACCTGGCCGACCTGCACCGCGAGCTCGCCGGGCAGGACATCCAGGGCAAGCAGACCGGCCAGCTGGCGGCGTTCCTCACCGACACCCGCCGGCACGGCTGGGACGCCACGCTGCCGCCTGATGCCGTGCTCTACCCCGAGGACTACCCGGCGGCGCCGAAGGCCGGCAGTGCCCTGCCCCGCCACGTCGCCGAGCACGTCATGCAGCAGGTCGAGGACGAGGCCCGCCTCGCCAGGTGGGACAACCCCGCCTACCGGCTGATCACCCTGATCCTCGTCCAGTGCGGACTGCGGATCTCCTCCGCCCTGACCCTGGCGTTCGACTGCGTCACCCGCGACAGCCAGGGCGCCCCCTACCTGCGGTACTACAACACGAAAATGAAAAGGGAAGCACTCGTGCCCATCGACGAGGAACTCGCCGCCGACATCCGCGGCCAGCAGGAACGCGTCACCAGCCGGTGGCCGGCCGAGACGCCGGCGCTGTTCCCGCGGCCCCTGCGCAACATCACCGGACAGCACACCATGACCAGCGGGACCTACCGGGATGCCCTCTACCGCTGGCTGGAACGCTGCGACATCCGCGACGAGCACGGCGAACCGGTGCATCTCACGCCCCATCAGTGGAGGCACACGCTGGGCACCCGCCTCATCAACCGCGATGTCCCCCAGCACGTCGTGCAGAAGATCCTCGACCACGACTCTGCTGAAATGACCGCCCTCTATGCGCGGCTGTCCGATAAGACCGTCCGGGAACACTGGGAGAGAGCCCGCAAGGTCGGCGCGTCCGGGCAGCCCGTCCAGATCAACCCCGACGGCCCGCTCGGCGACGCCGCCTGGACCGGCCAGCAGCTGTCCCGCGCGACGCAGGCGCTCCCGAACGGCTACTGCCAGCTCCCGGTCGTCAAGACCTGCCCGCATGCGAACTCATGTTTGACATGTCCGATGTTCGCGACTACCGCCGAGTTTCTCCCGCAGCACCACGCCCAGCGGCAGGCCACCTTGCAGATCATCTCCGCAGCCGAAGCCGCAGGCCATGTCCGCGTCGCCGAGATGAACCGGCAGGTCGCCGGCAACCTGGACAAGATCATCACCGCCCTTGAGAACGAGGAACCCGATGACAAGGGAGCAGCCGCCGGTGCGCATTGACCCGCTCTCCGAGGCCGCCGCGCGGCGGCACGAGCTGACCAGGGCGAAAGCCGTCCAGGCCCTGCGCGAGCTCGACCGGGCCGGCGCTCCCGTGACATTCGCCGCCGTCGCGCAGGCGGCAGGGATCTCACGGTCGTGGCTCTACACCCAGCCCGACATCAGCGGCCAGATCCGCCGACTGCGAACCAAGGCAGACGGGGTCGGCTCCGCCGCCATCCCCGCGGGCCAGCGGGCCACCGACGCGTCGCTGCGCGCCAGGCTCACCACCGCCCTCGACCGCAACAAGCAGCTTGCCGACGAGAACGCCCGGCTCCGCCGCCAGCTCGCCCGCGCACTCGGCGACCAGCGGTCGGCACGGACCCGATCAGGTAACGATCCACAGAGGTGAAACAGCCGGGATCGG
>JASHYW010000094.1 GCA_030042885.1 Streptosporangiaceae bacterium
CCGCTGTCCCCGCGGCGGTCGCTCCGAGCGCGACGGCCCGCGCGACGTCGAGTCCCGAGCGGACCCCGCCGCTCGCGACCACCGGTAGGCCGAGGGGAACGAGCTCGAGGAGCGATACGGGCGACGGGATGCCGCCCCAGCAGCCGTCCCGCTCCTGCCGGGCGATGATCCACTCCGCGCACCGCCGGAGCGCCGCCCGCCTTATCGACTTTACCGGCCGGTAAAGGTGGAGGGCCTTGTCCAGCATGGTGAAGGCGCGGGACCAGGGGTCGGCGGTGCGGGCGGGCGGGGAGCTCCCCTGCGCGCCGACGGTTCCGGGAGGCTCTTGGGTTCGTCCCCCCGGGCTAGCACAGAGCTCGTCGATGGTGAACGGGAGCGGGCGGGACGGCCGGAAGGACTGGACCACGGCGAGCGCGACGATCGTCTGCCGGGCCCAGCAGCCCCAGTCGTAGATGTTGAGCGGGAACCAGGACGGCAGGTAGATCAGCTCGGGCGGGATGACCGGCAGCTCGTCCCACGACCACCGGCCGGACAGCGCCAGCCAGAGCCGGGTGAACACGCGCGTGGCCTCAACCCCGCCCTGGCCGATGATCCAGTCGCAGGCCTGTTTCATGTGCGGCGCGTCCGGTTCGTCGCCGGCCAGCCGCAGCGCGACGTACGCCTCGACGGTGGTGGACAGGTCACCGGGCCCGCCGAAGAAGTTGGCCCAGGTGCCGTCGTCCCGCTGCTGAGAGCGTATCCAGCGCGCCGCCGCCGCGATCGCCGCGTCATCGTGCAGGCCGAGGAACTCGCGCAGCAGCAGATCCTCGGCGTCCATGGTGACGTTGGTCTCGAGCTCGCCCTGCCACCATCCTGCTGGATGCTGCAGCCCGAGCACGTGGTCACGGGCCCGGTCCAAGGTGGCGCGGGCGACGTCCAGGACGGCGGGCTGAGCTACCACTGGCGGGCCGTGATGAACTCGGCGATCGCGGTCAGCTCGGCGCGGACGTCACCAGCCAGGTCGATGTCGGCCAGGCTGGCGCTGGCCGCGGCGAGCTGGGCGTCGGCTTCGGTCTCCGCCCACTCCCGGCCGCCCGCCGCGACGACCAGGCCGGCGGCCCGGACCAGATCGTCCTCGGTGAGCGGCTGCGGGTCGGTGAGCAGGGCGCGGAGTTCGGCGGCCTCGGGCGTGCCGCTGTTCAGCGCGGCCACTACCGGCAGCGACTTCTTGCGGGCGCGCAGGTCCGCGCGCACCGGCTTGCCGGTGACCTCGGGCGCGCCCCAGATGCCGAGCAGGTCGTCGGTGAGCTGGAACGCCAGCCCGACGTGCGCGCCGAACCCGGCCAGGCCCATGGCCAGCGTCGGCGGCGCGCCCAGGTGCACCGCGCCGATGCTGCACGCGCAGGCCATCAGCGCGGCGGTCTTGTCGCTCGCCATGTCCAGGCACTCGGCCAGGGTCACGTCGTCGCGCTTCTCGAAGGCCAGGTCCGCGCCCTGGCCGCTGACCAGCCGCAGCACCGCCGCGGACAGGCACCTGGCCGCCCACGCGCCCTGCGGGGCGCCGTCCTCGAGCAGCAGGTCCTGGGCCAGGGCGAGCAGCGCGTCGCCGGCCAGGATGGCCGGGCCGACGCCGAACACGGTCCAGGCGGTCGGCCGGTGCCTGCGTTCGGTGTCTCCGTCCATGATGTCGTCGTGCAGCAGTGACCAGTTGTGCACCAGTTCCACCGCCACGGCGGCGGGGACGCCGCGCTCCGGTGGCGCGCCCGCGGCCCGGGCCGACAGCAGGGCCAGGGCGGGCCGCAGCGCCTTGCCGCTGCCGTTGCCGGTCGGGTGACCCTCGGCGTCGGCAAAGCCGAGGTGGTAGGCCGCGACCTTGCGGACGTCGGGCGCCAGCCGGCCGATGGCCGACTCCATCGCCGGCCCGACCAGATCCCGGGCCAGGGCCACACCTTCAGGCATCACAACAGTCACTGGCTTACCCCAATCTGTGTCGGTCCGGGGGGACGACCCCCCGGAGCCCCGCTCTGAGGGGGATTCCATCTCCCTCAGACTCCTCACCGGGGGGAATCCATTCCCCCCGGCCCCTTGGGGGGGACAGGTCTCCCCTGGAGGCAAGAACGGTGTGACGCAGCTCGATCGCGGCGGCCAGGCCGCTGCGCACGGCGCCCTCCATGGTGTCCGGCCACCCGGTGGCGGTCCACGCGCCCGCCAGCACCAGGCCGGGCAGCCGGGTTCCCGGCCGCGGCCTGAGCCGGGCGCTGCCGGGCGCCTGGCGGAAGGTGGCCCGCCGCTCGCGGGTCACGAAGAACTCGACGACCCGGGCGTCGCGCGCCGCGGGGAACAGCCCGGCCAGAGCGGGCACGAACCGTTCCCGCAGCCTGGCCGTTGGCACGTCCACGTACTCATCCGCCGCCGACAGCGAGATGGCCAGGTACTGCTGCCTGGCCGGAGAGCTTCGGTCCAGGCCGGAGATGCGGGTGCGGTCGAAGATCCACTGGACCGGGGAATCCACGGCGGCGGCGAAGGGCAGGCTGGTTACCGGGCGATCGTAGATCACGTGCACGTTCACGATGGGCGAGGCGCCCAGGCCCGCCCAGCCCGCGACGGTCCCGTCCGGCAGCGCGCCGGGGGGCATCAGGCGCGCGGCCGCCTCATGCGGCACGGCCAGCACCACCGCGTCCGCTGCCATCTCAGCCGGCAGAGTCTGGTCCGCGCCCAGGCGGAGGCGGAAGCGGGGGCGCGAGGGATCGTCCAGGGCGCTCTTTGGGGTCTTCGGGTCGGCGTCGATGGCGGATACCTTGGCGCCGATCAGGACCTGGGCGCCCAGCTTGGCCAGCAGGGTGGCGGCGGCGTCGCCGTGAAGCTCACCCAGAGGCAACGCGGGGACGCCGATGTCGGCCGCGTTGTTCTTGCCGAGCAGGCCGGTCTTGACCACGGTGGCGGCCAGGGCCAGGGACGCGTCGTCGCCCGCGATGTTCAGGGCGGAGACGGTGAACAGGTCCCACAGGGCACGGCGGGCCCGCTCGCCCTGGCCGTGGGCGGCCAGCCAGTCGCCGAAGCGCTGCTCGTCGACCACGGGATTGGCCGGGTCGACGCGGCGCATGGCGAGGGCGGGGCGGGATACCGCGGACCGTTCGGCCAAAGAAAGAAACGGGTACCTGGCCAGGGCGGGCAGCATATGCAGGGGGCCGGGGAGCGCGGTCCTGCGGAGCCGTCCTCGGCGCACCTGGCCGGCCGGGCCCGGCGCGAGGACGGTGACCTCGAAGCGGTCCTGGAGCGGGGCGTGGGCGGTCATGCCGAGCCGGTCGAGCAGGCTGCGGTAGGCGGTGCAGCAGCCGAGGAAGACGTGCTGCCCGGTGTCGACGACCAGGCCGTCACGGGCAAAGGAGCAGGTTGCGCCGCCGAGCCTGGGCCTGGCCTCGAGCAGGGTGACCGCCGCGCCCGCTTCGGCGAGCGCGATCGCCGCGGTGATCCCGGCCAGGCCGCCGCCGATCACCGACACCCGGGGAGCCGGCGGCGTCGTGAGGCTCACGGGTTCCTCCCGGCCAGTGCCTTGACCGCGACCATGGCCTTCTCCCCGCCCGACAGCGACATCCGGCCGCGCAGGACGGCCTCGGGCTGGGCCGCGATGCGCTCCAGCAGCCGGCGGTAGATGCCGGCCATCGCTCCGGTGCAAGCCGCGCTGCGGCGGTCGAGCATGGGCAGCAGGCGCAGGCCGGGGGCGTACCAGTCCCGGGCGCGCTCGGCCTCGAACTCGATGAGGCGGGTCCAGCCGGCCAGCGCGGAGGGGT
>JASHYW010000095.1 GCA_030042885.1 Streptosporangiaceae bacterium
GCCGCGCCTGCACCACCTGGGGTTCTTCGCCCACGAGTCGCACCAGGTGCTGCGGATCTGCGACATCCTCGGCTCGCTGCACGAGGAGTCCCACATCGAGCGCGGCCCGGGGCGGCACGGCGTGTCCAACGCGTTCTACGTATACCTGCGGGACCCGGACGGGCACCGGCTGGAGATCTACACCAGCGACTACTTCACCGGCGACCCGGACCATCCCGTGCTGCGCTGGTCGGTACAGGACCCGAGGCGCCGGGACTTCTGGGGCCACCCGGTGATCCCGTCCTGGTACACCGAGGCTTCCGCGGTGCTGGACCTGGACGGCAGCCCCCGCCCCCTGGTCGCCGAGCAGCAGCCCGCCGAGGTCAGGGTGGGGGCGGACGGTTTTACCGGCTGACCCTGCGCCCGGAAGGTTCCGGGAACGTTACGGCTGCCTGCCGAGTTCGCGCTCGATCATCTCCACCAGGTCCGGGCGCGCGCTTAGCCCCCACAGGACCTCGGGCCGGATCCCGAGCTGCCGGGCCGCCTCGGCCACCACGGGCTGGAGCATGTGCAGAGCCTGCGCCAGCCCCTCGTCCCGCGTATAGGTCGGCGGCAGGTCATCGAGCGAGAGCTCGCCCGGCCGGCGGAACGTCCCGTCCCGGCCGGGCAGCCAGGGTTCGCGCTCCGCCGCCATGCCAATCGCCGACGTGGAGGTCTCCAGGCTGGAGTCACTGAACGACTGGAGCACCGACCTCTCGACGGTTCCGGCGATCAGGCGCCGGTTTGGGGTCAGCAGGACGTTCCAGACAAATTCCGAGCGATCGTGGCTGGGGTGGCGGAGCGCGAAGTCCAGGCCGTCGATCTCGGCGTCGGGATCGAATCCGTCGAGCCCGCGCTCGTTTCTGCCGAACTCGGTGGTGATCGTCACGTGCCCGAGCTGGTCCGGGGGCCGGGCGCGGACCTCCAGGGTCTGCCGGACCCCCATGCCGCGCAGCTGGACCAGCCACGGCCCGTAGCGGTCGGCGGCGAACCAGGTGCCGGGGTTCCCGTCGAAGTAGATCTCCAGGTCCTTGGCGCGCTGGTACAGCACGGGCGGCGCCATCAGCCGCTGTTCGCCGGTAGCGGCGTTCTCCCCGATGAGGAAGGCAGTCTGTCGCAGCCGTTCGAGCAATTCGGCTCGCCGGCCCGCCGCGGCCTCGTCCAGTGCGCGCACCGCGTGATCCAGGTCGGCGTCGTGCTCGGCGGGATCGAGTTCCGCGATGTCCATGCGGTCATACCGGGGCAGGACGAGTTCGAGGACTTCGGCCACCACGTCCGGCTCGGTCAGGTTCAGCGCATCAAGGAACTGCCGGGCCGCAGTGGAGCCCGCCACCGCGCGCCGCACCGTGGGCAGCCTGCTCGCCACCGGTCCGGGCAGGTAGACGGCCGGGCGCTCCGCGGCGTCGAAGGGAGCGACCTGGCTGCCGTCTTCGAGCCGGATGATCGGCTTGACCCGGGCCGGCCCTGGCGGCTCGCCGGCGAACCTTGCTGCCCGCCACAGCGCGGAGTCGGTGAACAGGAACGCGTACAAGCGCACGATCCACTCGTCCGGCTGCGCCTGGAGGAATTCCCGGCTGAGGTTCGCGACGACGCTGCCCACGGTGACCTCCTCGATGCCGATCTCGTCCCGCAGGTACCGCCACAGGACCGGCGTGCCGCTCTCGGTGATGGACTCGTCGGTGAACCAGGCCGGTCCGCCCGCGCCGTACAGCGTGCCGAGCTGATCGGCGTCCAGGAGCCCGGGCAGGTCCGCGGCGCGGGCCAGCCTCAGATCGGCGGCCGCACGGTAACCGCCGCCCGCGGCCGGGATGAGCTCGGCCTGGCAGAGGGCCTCACGCACCGACTCGAACAGCGGGCGGAACATCGAGCCGGGCGCGAAACGCGCGGCGTCGAGCGGCAGCGCCTGCAGCACCTCGACGGTGAGCAGGCCGTCGGCCCGAAGCTCTCGCAGGACGTCGGCGAGCAGCGCGGCGGTCTGCCGCACCAGGGCCTGGTTGGACGGATCGTGCTCGGGGACGTTGTCCCGGGCTGGCGTGGTCCGGTACGGGCCCTGCACCACGAAGCCGAGGAAGGTCTCCTTCTCGGTGGGGAAGAACACGCTCAGCGGGAAGGTGCCGCACTCGGTGACCCGCCCGGCCTCGGCCAGGAAGGCGATCTGGATCTGGTGCGACACCGGGCCGAGGCCCTCCACCTGGCGCGCCCAGACCAGCCACTCCTCACCCCGCCGGGCGCGGTCCTTGGACAGCGCGACCCGACGGGGTATTCCCTCGATGACCGAGCGCTCGATGACCGAGTCGGCGACCCGCACGCCGCCGACCCGCAGCCGGGCGATGCTGGCCAGGAACAGCAGGGTTCCGGGCCGGAGCGCGTTCAGGGCCGCGGATATCTCACCGACGGCGACCGCGGCGGTCACCGTGTCGTGGTCGAAGGGGAACACGAACAAGGTGACCGAGGCGGGCAGGTCCAGCGGCTCGACCGGGAACGGCCGGACGTAGGTCTCGATACAGAAGTGCTCGCCCGCGCTGTAGACCCGCGGGGTCTTGGTGTACGCATACACCGACTTGAAGCCGATGCCAAACTGGCCGATCGAGGTCAGCGACTTGCGGCCCTGGCCCACCCCGCAGACGCCGCGGACGTCGGCGTCGGTGAACGGCCGCCCATCGTGCCGCACCTCCAGGCGATCGGGGAACAGCTCGAAGGACAGCTCGGTCGCCCCCGCGTCCTCAGCGTTCTGGATTAGCTCGAAGATGAAGTGAGTCCGCTCGCTGTACAGCTGCCCGAGCAGATCAAGTACGGCCGTGTCCCAGCCGTACCGGGCGATATTCTCCTCACGGATCTTCTCGTAGTCGGCCGACACCACCCGTTCCTCCACAGCCCTCGCCGCCCGTGCCACCCTACCCGGATCCGCCCTGGCCGGGATCGGTCCCGCCGCGCATTCAACACAGGAAACACTGACAACAAGAAACGTAAAGCCAAACAATCACAACGACATCCACGTTGATGAGACCTCTAATCATGGTTCGCGTGGGAAACGCGAGTGCATATGAGCAGCTTTTGGCGTGAAAGTGAAGAACTTTGCGGTTTTGCCTGAGTCGCCCGGGCCTGAGTGGCTAACTTGGAGTAGCGAGCCTTCGGCGACTGCGCCGGTGTCCCCCGGGGAGGAACTATGGCCGCATCTGCCCCATCAGCTCCGCCGAGGCCCCCGGCCAGGGAGCCCGAGCAGCGAGCGGTCGTACGATGAACCGCCCCTTCACGTGGGGTGACGCAAGCAGGGCGACGCCACGTGACAACCGGGCCGTTCCGCAGCCGCCGGTTCAGTGCTCCATGTGCGGGATCGTGCTGCCGACTGGCCTGATGGTGCCCGATGGCGGCCAGGCCTGCGCCGACATCCGCTGGTACTGCAAGGACGCCAAGGCCTGTACCGAACGCTGGACGGCTAACCCGCCGAGACGTGCTCACCTAGCGCGGACCCCGCCGGCCCTCACGACCGCGGCCGCCCCTCGCGAGGTGTCCCTGGAAACCGGGGAGCCGAGGCCAGGCGAAAGGCCTGACTCAGTGCCAGCGGAGTTGCTGGGCCGGGCTCCCGAAGAGGCGTGGTCGATAGACCCCCCTTAGCCAGCCACCGGGCTGCGGACACCGTTCCTGATGGGCTTTCCGTGAAAGCGCAGCCAGCGCATGCTGGCGGTGTCCAGGATCGCCCAGTTGCCGCTGGGCGCGCCGTCGCAGTCGAGGCCGGTTACCTCGATCTGGCCACCGCCCAGGTCGACCCGGCGCTGGTAGCTCAGGTGCAGATGGCCGTGCATCAGCCAGCGCGGACGCACGGCCAGCACGATCTCGCGGAGCAGGCCGCGGTGCGCGTCGCTGCGCCGCAGGTCAGCCGGTGACCACCAGGGCGGCGGTGGCGGGAATGCGTGCTCGATGCCGGCCGGGCACTCGTGCGTGACCATGACCTCTGCGGGCCCGGCGTCGATGACCAACCGGGCCTGCTGCCAGGTGATCTCCTCTTCGGGCCACCAGTCGACGCCCGCCGTACGTACGGCGCGGTCCAGGCTGACCGCGCCGCCCAGGGCGAGCCAGTCCCGGCCGTGCCAGCGCCACCGGTGCCCGCGCGGCAGGTGCCAGATCCGGCTGGTGACCTGCTCCCGGCCGTCCGGCCCGGGCCGGAGCCTGGCCAGCTGGGTGAAGTCCTCGTGGTTGCCGTCGACGAAGCACAGCTCGGCGGAGGCGGCGGCCAGCGCGGCGTCAAGCCGGGCCAGGTAGTCGCGCCCGTCCGGCCCGGGCCAGATGCCGAAGTCGCCCAAGTGCAGGATGATCCGCGGCCCGCGCCGCGGCAGCAGGGCGGAGATCTTGCCGACCGTCCTGACCGCCCACGCGGCGTTCCCGTGCCAGTCGCCTGCGACGCCGACGCGGCCGGGTACCCCATCCATGGGTCAGCAGCGTAGGCGAAGAACCACGGTACGTTCGGCCAAGAGCAGCCGAAGGAGTACCGCGCGGCGGGCCTGTCCGAGGACACCTGGACTTTGACAGGGGTCAACCTGTTCGTCTAGCGTCATTTGTCCCGTAGAAACCTGTTGATGGGGGCGATCTTGCAGCGGATGCCCGAAGTCTCGCGTCCCGCCTGGGTGTCGGCGCTTTCCGGCCACACGGGCAGCGGGCGCCGGTCACCGATCGAGATCGTCGCCACCATGGGGACGTACATGACCCGCACCCAGGCCGCCGAGTGGTCCGGGCTGCGCGCCGGCTCGTTCGGGCGCTGGGCCGACGGCGTCGCCGCGATGCGCGAGGACTGCGTGGCCTTCGCGAGCCACTGGCAGGCACACAACGAACGGGTACTCGGTCAGTGCACAGCCGAACGGCTCGATGCGGCTCGCGGGAAGAATGATGCCTCTGGAGCTCTTGGGTCCGGGCCGCTGTGGGTGGTGCTCGGCGACTCGACCGCGCAGGGCCTCGGCGCGCCGAGCCCGGAGGCCGGCTACGTCGGCCAGGTCCTCAAGGTCCTCCGGCGGCGGAGCGGCTTGCCCTGGCGGGTGCTCAACCTGTCTGTATCCGGCGCGCTCATCCGCGACGTGCTGACCGACCAGCTGTCCAGGCTGCCCGCCTCGGCCGACCTGGTGACCTGCGGGATCGGCGTCAACGACATCCTGTACACCGGACCGGGGAAGCTGTTCAGCGACCTGCGGGCGCTGCTTGCGGCCGTTCCCGACCAGACCGTCATGCTCGACCTGCCGTTGCCCGTGGGATGCTGGGGTCTCATCGGCCGGGCCAGCGTGCCCTACGTGGCGCGGATCAACCGGACCATCCACGAGGCGGCCGCCGCCCGGGGCCTGCCTGTGGCCGAGGTGTCCGCGCACTTCCTCCCGCCCTGGACGGGGAAGTTCGCGTCCGACTGCTTCCACCCGAGCCAGGACGGCTACCGCGACTGGACCCGCGCCCTGCTCACCGTGATCTGACCACCCGCCGCTCCGGGCACCGCCGCCCCCGCTCCGGAGGAAAAGACTGGAAGGCGCGTCGGCCAGCCGGTTACACTCCCGCCATGGCCCAGATAGGACGCCTGCTTCTCGTTGTGCCGCACTGACACGTTCGGTCAGTGCGGCAGCCCCTCATGCATGAGGGGCTTTTTCATTCCGCGGGGCGAGAAGGAGGAGAGCCGGTGGACGAGGGTACGCCACCGTTCAGGTACGACGCACGGCTGGCCAACAAGATCGAGCTGAAGTGGCAAGACCGCTGGGAACGCGAGGGCACGTTCCAGTCCCCGAACCCGCCCAGCGCGGAAGGCCCGGCTGCCGCGCTCTCGGACGGCTTCGAGCGCGTAGCCGGGCGGCCCAAGTTCTACCTGCTCGACTTTTTCCCTTATCCCAGTGGCATCGGGCTGCACGTGGGCCACCCGCTGGGTTACATCGGCACCGACGTATACGGCCGCTACCTGCGGATGACCGGTCATCATGTGCTGCATCCGTTCGGTTTCGACACGTTCGGGCTGCCCGCCGAGCAGTACGCGATCGACACCGGCCAGCACCCGGCCGTCACTGTTCGGCAGAACGCGGCCGTGATGCGCCGCCAGCTGCGGCGGCTGGGGCTGGGCCACGACCGCAGGCGGGAGATCCTGACCAGCGACCCGTCGTACTACCGCTGGACGCAGTGGATTTTCCTGCGGATATTCAACAGCTGGTACGACCAGGCCGCCGGACCCCGAGGTCGCGCCCGGCCGGTTGGTGACCTGGCCGCCGAGTTCGCCGCGGGGCGGCGTGCGACGCCGGACGGCCGGGCGTGGGCGGACCTGTCCGCCGGTGAGCGACGGGACGTCATCGACGGTCACCGGCTGGCCTTCCTGGCGGAGGAGGTCGTCAACTGGTGCCCGGGACTGGGTACGGTGCTGGCCGATGAGGAGGTGACGGACGAGGGCCGCAGCGCCGTGGGTAACTACCCCGTCTACCGCAGGCCGCTGCGGCAGTGGATGCTGCGCATCACCGCGTTCGCCGAGCGGCTGCTGGCCGATCTGGACGTGGTGGACTGGCCGGACAACGTCAAGCGCCTGCAGCGGAACTGGATCGGCCCCAGCGGCGGCCCATACCATCTGAAGGACTGGCTGTTCTCGCGGCAGCGGTACTGGGGCGAGCCGTTCCCGATCGTGTACGACGTGGCCGACCCGGACCCCAAGCCCCGGCCGATCGCGCTGCCCGAGGCGATGCTGCCCGTGACGCTGCCGGAGATGACGGACTTCCGGCCGGTGCCGCAGGACGATGCCAGCGGTCCGGTGCCTGCATTGTCTCGGGCGCCCGGCTGGGCGGAGATCACGCTGAACCTGGGCGATGGCCCCAGACGCTACCGCCGCGAGCTCAACGTCATGCCGCAGTGGGCAGGCTCCTGCTGGTATTACCTGCGCTACCTGGACCCGTTCAACGAAACGGCTCTGGTCGGCCGGGAGGCTGAGCACTACTGGATGCCGCCGGCCGGCGTGGACCTGTACGTCGGCGGCGTCGAGCACGCCGTGTTGCACCTGCTGTACGCGAGGTTCTGGCACAAGGTCCTCCACGATTACGGCGTCACGGAAACCACGGAGCCGTTCGGGAGGCTGTTCAACCAGGGATACATCCTGGCCGACGCGTTCACCGATTCCCGTGGCCAGTACGTGCCCGCCGCGGACGTCACGGGCCGGGCGGACCACTGGGAATACCGCGGGCAGCCGGTCACCCGGCGGGCCGGGAAGATGGGCAAGAGCCTGAAGAACGGCGTCAGCCCGGATGACATCTACGACTCCTACAGCGCCGACACGTTGCGGCTGTACGAACTGGCGATGGGCCCGCTGGACGGCGACCGGCCGTGGCGCACCGATGACATCATCGGCATGTACCGGTTCCTGCAGCGCCTGTGGCGACTGATCGTCGACGAGACCACCGGGGAAACGCTGGTGCCCCCGCGCCCGCGGGCCGCCGAGCGCCCGCGGGCCGCCGAGCGCCCGCCGGAGCCGGGGCAGCCACGAGACGCGACCGCCTCGCCACCAGACCCGCCGGCTACCCCGCAGCCGATGGACACGGCCACCGCGCGGCTGCTGCATCAGACGATTGCCACGGTACGGGACGACTTCGCCGCGCTGCGCTTCAACACGGCGATCGCGCGGATCATCGAGCTGACCGCGCACACCTCCAGGCTGCCCCGCGTGCCGCGCGACCTGGCCGAGCCGCTGGTGCTGATGGTGGCACCGCTGGCCCCGCACGTGGCCGAGGAACTGTGGCAGCGGCTCGGGCACCCCGCCTCCCTGGCCTACGAGCCGTTCCCGCAGGCCGATCCCGCGCTGGCCGCCGAGGACAGCGTCACGCTGCCCGTCCAGGTCAACGGCAGGCTGCGGTTCACCATCGAGGTCCCGGCCGGAGCCGGCGAGGCGGACATCGCCGAGCTGCTGGCCCGGCATCCCGGCTACCCGCGTCAGGATGTCGCTCGCCTGATCATCGTCCCCGGCAAGATCGTCAACGTGGTCCTGCGCTGAATCCGGCCGGTTGGTCATCGCAGGGCCTCACGGTGGTGCGGGCTGTCCCAGTCGGCATGCACCGGCTCGACGCGGATCCGCCAGGGCGCGTCATTGAAGAAGCTGGGCGCCGCCTCCGATCTCGCCCGCTCCCGACGGCTCACGCCATACCGATTGTCTCTCACCGTCCGGGTCGACCCAGCTGCCAGGTTATGGTCGGTGCGTGTGCACCGTCGTGGTCAGCCTTGCGCCAGCCGAGACGATGCCGTTGCTGCTGATGGGCTTTCGCGATGAGTTCACCGGCCGCCCGTGGCAGCCGCCGGCCCGGCACTGGCCGGGATCGCCCCTGGTTGGCGGGCGTGACGAGGAAGCAGGCGGGACCTGGCTCGCGGTGCACCCGGCCATCCCGCGGGTCAGCTGTATCCTGAACGCCCGCGGCGAGCAGGCCGCGCTCAGCCGTCGCAGATCCCGTGGCGAGCTCCCGCTGCGCGCGGCGACCGAAGGCCCGCAGGCCCTGCGGGAGTTGTACAACAACCCAGGCGACCTCGCCAGCTACGACCCGTTTTTCCTGCTCTGCGCCGATCTGACCACCGTGCGGATGCTGAGCTGGGACGGCAGGCGCGCCACCCTCGAAGGCCTGGCTCCGGCCACGCACGTCATTACCAACGCGGGTCACATGTACCCGCCGCGCGCCAGCCAGGGCACCGAGCCGGCGCCACCCGGCCCGCAGCCGCTCACCGAGCCGGCGCCAGTCGGCCCGCAGGCGCGACCGGACCCCAGGGCCAAGGCGGACCACTTCGGCCCGAAGTTCGCCGCGCATCATCCCTCCGGCGACCCGGCCGCCACCATCAAGGACGCGTGGGGAGACTGGCTCACGCTGGCCGAGGGAGACGGGCTGTCCGACACCGACGCTGCAGCGATCGTCGTCCGCCGCGAACTGCCGGACGGCCGGGTGTGGGGAACCACGTCGGTCAGCCTGGTGGCCCTCGGCCGCGACGGCCTCCGCTACGACTTCCAGCCCGTCCCCGCCGACGCCACGACCTGGTACACCGTCGACCTCGACCGCTACTAGGCAGCTCAGAAGAACTCGAAGTACTCCCGCATCTCCCAGTCGCTGACATCCGGGCTGGGCCGCTCCTCCGAGGCGGGACCGGAGGCGAGCGCCTCCTCGTACCGCCGGATCTCGGCGCGCTTCATCATCACCAGGTAGTCGATCAGCGTGTCGCCGAACGCCTCCCGGTAGAACCCGTCCGCATCAAGCGCCGTCACCGCCTCGGTCAGCGACGTCGGCAGCATGGGCGCGTCGATGGCATACGGATCGGCCGACACCGGCGGAGGCGGCTCCAGGCCGCGGCGGATCCCGTCGAGCCCCGCCGCGATGTTCGCCGCCATGTACAGGTACGGGTTGGCGGCCGGCTCGCCGAGCCGCATCTCCACGTGACTGCTGGCGTCCCCGGGCGAGCCCTGGACCCGCACCAGCACGCCGCGGTTCTCCACCGCCCAGCACACCCGGTCCGGCGCGAACGAGTAGGGCCGGAACCGCTTGTAGCCGTTGACGGTCGGCGCCGCGAACACCGCCATCGGCGCCGTGTGCGCCAGCAGCCCGGCGACGTACCTCCGGCCGGCATCGGACAGCGGAGCGTCGAAGCTGGCGAACGCGTTCGAGCCGTCCAGCCGCGTGAGCAGCGACTGGTGCAGGTGAAAACCGGAGGAGAAGAAGTTCGGCAGCGCGGGCCGGCACATGAACGTGGCCAGCAGCCCGCGCCGCTGGCAGACCTGCTTGACCGCCGAGCGGAACAAGACGGCGGCATCGGCCGCCGCCAGGCCGGACAGCGGGCTGAAGCTGAACTCGAGCTGGCCGGGTCCCCACTCGTCCTCCATCGACCGCGGCAGCAGGCCCACCCCGTCCAGGGCGTCGCGGACCGCCTCGAGGGTGTCGCCCATGCTGTCCAGCCGGACCTCGGACAGGTACTGGTAGCCCCGCTGGTACACGCTGACCGGCGGCGGCGCCGGGGTGAACCCGGCGTTCTCCGGCGCGAGCACCTCCGGCGACCGGACCACGATGTAGAACTCGACCTCGATCCCGGCCAGGAAGTCGTACCCCGCCTCGGCCAGCGAACCGAGCACCCGGCGCAGCAGGCCGCGCCCGTCCAGCGGCATCGGCTGGCCGTTGCCGAAGTACACGTCGCACAGCATCCACCCGGTGCTGTCCGCCCAGGGCAGCACCTGGAACGTGGCCGGGTCGGGCACCAGCACCACGTCAGGGAACCCGGTGAACTCCTCGATGCCGAAGCCGCCGCCTCGGGCGAAGGCGGGCACGAACACCTGGTTGCCGGTGTCCAGGCTGTAGATCGCCCCGGAGAAGTCAAGCCCGTCGGACATGGCCGCGATCGCCGCCGATGGCGACAGCATCTTGCCGCGCGGCACGCCGTGCTGGTCGGCCACCGCCAGCCGGACGGTCTGCAAGCCAAGCTCACGGATCCTCTCCGCGACCTCCTCGACCGCGGCCTGCCGCTCCGCTCCGCCCAGGCCGTAACGGAACACGAACCCCGGCTGACCGACACCAGAAAGATCAATGCTCACGAAAGTCAATCGTCGGTGGCCCGGTAGGCCGAGGTCCAGGAATCGAGGAAAATCATGTCCGGGCGCGACCCGGCGAACGCGCTCAGGGCAGATGCGGCGGCAGGCCCAGCTCGGCGAAGATCCGCTCGGTGTCCAGGAAGAACGTCAGCCGGCTGATCAGCCCACCCGATACCTCGTGCACCTGCAGCGCCCAGGGCGCATGCCCGCCGGCCGGATCCGGCTTGTACTGGGCCCAGGCCGGCACGCCGTTCACCTGTCCCGCGGGCACCAGGACCGAGCCCCGGCACAGGCTCGGCGTCGGCTGCAGCATCCAGCGGCAGACGTTCTCGGCGCCCCTGATCCACATGGCGAACGGCGGCATCGTCATCAGCGCATCCTGCTGCAGCAGCGTGACCAGCTGATCCATGTCGTAACGCTGGAACGCATCCACGTACCTGGCCAGCATGCCCGCCTGGTCCGCGTCCAGGGGGCCGGGGCGCTGCTCGGAGGGCAGCGCGGCCAGCGTGGCCCGGGCCCGCTGCAGGGCGCTGTTGACGGCGGGCACGCTGGTGCCGAGCGTGGCGGCGGCCTCGGCCGCGGGCATCCGCAGCACCTCGCACAGGATCAGCGTGGCCCGCTGCCTGGCGGGCAGGTGCTGCAGTGCGGTCACGAACGCGAGCCTGATCGTATCGCGCGCCACCGCGACCTCGGCCGGGTCGGCATGCTCGGGTACCACCCGGTCATCGGCGATCGGGAAGATCCAGATGTCGTCCGTCTGCCAGGGGCGGAGCAGCGCCTCGACCGGCGGCGAGGCCGGCCCGAGGTCCATCGGCAGCGCCCGGCGCTGCCTGCCGCGCAGCATGTCCAGGCAGATGTTGGTGGCGATCCGGTACAGCCACGACCGCACGCTCGACCGTCCCTCGAACCCCTCGGCCGCGCGCCAGGCCCGCACCATGGTCTCCTGCACGGCGTCGTCGGCCTCGAACCCCGAGCCCAGCATGCGGTAGCAGTACCCGGTCAGCTCCCTGCGGTACTCCTCGAGCTTGTCCGGGCTAACCTCGGCTGATGTGGTAGACGGCATACTTCCACACCCTACGCCGCCCCCCGGCACCTCTCGCCGCTCCAGACCGGGCGGACACGCGCCCGCCGACGGCGCCAGGGCCGCCAGCTCAGGCGGGCTCCATCCCGTACCTGCTCATCAGCTCGCGCTCGGCCTCTGGCGACGGCGGCTGCTCCCTGGCCCACAGCTTGTGCAGCTCGGCGAAGTAGGCGTCCATGGCCGGGGCGTGCAGCACCAGCAGCCGGGCCGGCTCCTCGCTCCGATTGCCGAACGTATGCCCCGCACCGCGCGGCACCAGCAGGAAGTCCCCGGGCCCGCCGGCCAGCTCCGTGCCGTCCAGCCAGAACGTGACGGTCCCCTCCAGCACGAAGAAGGCCTCCGAGCAGTTCACGTGCCGGTGCGGCGGCGGGGTCCTGGCGCCCGGCGGCACGGTGCGCTCCATGAGCGAGAAGTCGCCGCCGGTCTGAGCCGAGACGGCCTTGAACGCCATCACGTTTCCCCGCGCGGTGAGCAGCTGCCCGCGCCCGGCCGGCACGATATCGGTCATCTGACCTGTGTAGCACAGGCCATATCCGGGAAGTTCTATCGCGAGCTTCGTTGATCGCAAACAGCGAGCGGGGAATCATCGGTTACGTGACCGACCTGCTGGCCGATGCGGTGGCCGAGCTGTACCAGCTGGACCCGGACGAGTTCACGGCCCGCCGCCAGGATCTCGCCGACCAGGCGCGGGCGGCGGGGGACCCAGCCGCGGCCAAGCAGATCACCGGGCTGCGCAAGCCGACCCGGTCGGCCTGGATCGTGAACCGCCTGGTCCGCACCGACCCGGACGTCACCGCCCGGCTGGCCGCCCTGGCCGATGAGCTCCGCGACGCCGAACGATCCCCGCAAGGGGCCCGGATCCGCGAGCTGTCCGCGGCCCGGGCCAGGCTGGTCGACGAGCTCACCCGGCAGGCCCTGTCGGAGCTTCCCGCGCCGCCTGCCGCGCTGCGCGAGGAGGTGACCGCCACCTTCGACGCGGCCCTCGCCGACCCCGAGGTGGCGGCGAACCTGGGCACCCTGGTCCGGGCCGCGCACTGGGCCGGCTTCGGCCTGAACCTGGACGGCAGCCCCGCCGCCGTCCCGACCACCCCCGCCCCGCCCCCGAAGACCAGGAAACCCGCGCCCGCCGAGGCCGGTGCCGAACGGGAACGCCGTCACCGCGAGAAGATCATTGAGGCCGAACGGGGCGTGGCTGAAGCCGACCGTGCCCTCGACGCCGCCACCGCCGAGGAGCAGCGGCTGGAGAACACCGTCCGGCGACTGGAAGCCGAGCTCGCCCAGGCCCGCAAGCAGCTAGCCGAGGCCAGGCGGCAGGCCTACCGGGCCGAGTCACGGCAGCGGCGGGCCAGCCTGGCCCTGGGCCGGCTGCGCCAGGGAGCCCCACCCACCTCCCCATCCCCCTGACTGACCGGCCAGCGAGTACGGGCTTCTGAGCCCGTGCGAGCGACTTCTTGGGGTCGGTGCCAGGCTTACGGTGAGAACCAGTGCGGGAGCCTGGATAACGCGAGCTTTGAGGAGGCACAGTAAACCTTCCCGGGCGGCCAGCGTCTCTAATGCAGTGAGGCCGCTGTGTTTATGCCAGAGTTCACATGATGCGAAGGATCCGCTGAGGTTGCTAGCCGGTTGTGCCTAACGCTCACGAGGGCCGTAACGGAGGATTGGTGGACACGCTGACCGGGGTGGACCGTCCGGCTGAGCCCGACGGCTTCCGTGATTTTGTCGAATCCCGATCGCCCGCGCTGCTGCGGTCCGGCTGGCTGCTGACCGGGGACTGGTCCAGCGCGGAGGACCTGGTCCAGACCGCGCTTGCGGCCGCCTGGCCGCGGTGGGCGAGCCTGCGGCGGCAGGACGCCCCGGAACTGTACGTCCGCAAGATCATGATCAACACGTTCCTGCGCTGGCGGCAGCGGCGCTGGAACGGCGAGATCGCGACCGGGCGGGTCCCAGAACTGGCGGCCTACGGAGATGTGTTCGCCCAGGTGGATGCCCGTCAGGCGCTGCTGGCGGCGCTGGACAGACTGCCCGCCAGGCAGCGGGCCGTGGTCGTGCTGCGCTACTTCGCCGACCAGACGGAAACCCAGACCGCGGCAGCGATGGGCTGCTCGGTGGGCGCAGTGAAGTCTCACGCGGCCAAGGCCCTGGCCCGGCTCAGGGACGCGCCGGGCCTGGCCGAGCTCATGACCGGAGGTGTGGCGTCGTGAATACCGAGGAACGCCAGCTGACCGAGATGCTGCATCGCATCACGCCCGAGCCGCCGCGCCGGGTGACGGTGGAGGAGATCACGTTCCGGCTGGCCAACCAGGCCGGGCCGGGGCGCCAGCCGCGGTCTCGTCGCCGCCCGAACCGTGAGCCTCGCCTGCGCCGCCCTAGCTGGGGCCGGGCCTGGGCCCCGGCCCTGGCCGCGGCCAGCGTCTTCGTGGTGGCCGGCGCGACCGCGAGCATCGCCGTACTGGCCAACTCGCACCACAGTCCTCCGTCGCCGGGCCAGGCCGCGGGGAACACGACCTCCTCCGGAGCGCCGGCTTCGTCGTCGCCGGCGGGAACGCCGGCGTCAACCAGCCCGGCCGGGCCGGTCACGGCCATCCCGGGCGCGCCCTGGGGCGCCCGGCTTGTCGGTCACCTGACGCTCCTCCAGGGCTCGCTGACCGGCAGCGGCGACTGGCTGTACGCGTTCACCGGGCAGGACCTGGTCCGCATCGATCCGGCCACCGGAGCCATCGTGCGCTCGGCCCCGGCCAGCTCGCCAGTGCTGAACTCGCCGGTCGTGCTGGGCAGCACAGTGTGGGTGGTGTCGTCCTACGGCGACGGCCGCATTGTCCTGGACGGCTACGACGCCCAGACGCTGGCCCACGTCACGTCGGTAACGGTGACCGCCCTCGGCCAGCTGTCCACCGCGGCCCAGGGCGTGCTGGCCGCCGGACCGGACGGCAACCTGTACGTGGCCGCGGGGTACAGCGTGGCGGTGGTCAACCCGGCCAGCGGCGCGCTGGTCCGGCGGATTCAGGTGCTCGCGGGCCCGGCCAGTTCGGTGGCGGTCTCGCCCGATGGGAGCATGCTCTACGTCAGCACCTTCGCCCCGCCCCGTCAGACCTTCCAGCTGCTGACCTACAACCTGAGCGAGGGCGGCATACAGGTGGGCTCGTCCAGCGTGTCGGTCGGCGCGGGCGGCAACCTGGTCGCGACCTCGGGCGGCGTCTGGGGAACGCTCGGGACCGGGATGAGCGAGTGGGTCTGGTTCGCTCCCGGCGGCGACCTGTCATCCGCATCGCCGGTCACCCGCGGTGCGGGCGGCGGCCTGCTATCGCTGCCCTCCCTGGCGGGCGGCGCGGTCTGGATCGGCGGTACGCACACGCTGGCCTGCGCCGACCCGGGTACCGGAAGCGTCCTGAGGAGCGCGGCCATCCCCGCCGACCACGGGGACGCGGAGTATTTCGGCAGCGTCGCCTATGCCGGCGGCCACGCGTATGCGTACTACATCGACGTCCGGTCCCAGGTGCAGGGCCTGGTCACCCTCAACCCGCCCGCCTCCTGCATCAGCTGAGGGTGCTGATCCAGGGGGACGCCCCCGGGGCCTCGCTCCCGGCACGTTTGTCATGGCGTGCCGGAACTGACAGGGTTTTTATGCAAGAGTTCGCGTTATGCAAAGAACCCACTGTGGTTGCTGGCCGCTCACCTGCACCGATCGCTTGCGCAGGCCCCGAAGGCCTGCACTCGCGAGCCGGTTTTGCATAACGCTCAGGCTTTCGGCTGGTGCTGACGGGCCTTCGACGGGGGTGCTCATGGCGGCGCGTGCTCAGCTAGTGATCCGTGCCACCAGCCTGGCCGGCGGCGCGATCCTGACCGCGTGCGCGGTGCTGGCCGCCACCGCCCCCGCGTCCGCGTCAAGCGTCGCCCGCCCCGCCGTCCTCGTGGCCGCCTCCGCACCGAGCCCGGCGGCCACCGGGCCAAACGGCGTACAGGCCAAGGCGGCCGCAATCGCCAACGCGGCCACCGGCCGGGTGCTGTGGAGCCGTGAGCTGAACACCGAACGCCCCATGGGAAGCATCACCAAGGTGATGACCGCGCTGGTGGTGATCAAGGCGGGCGACCTGGACAGGCGGATCATCGTCCCGTCCGCCGTGATCGCCTACGTCCGCATGTACGACGCCAGCAGCGCGGACCTGCGGCCGGGGGACACCCTCACCGCCAGCGAGCTGCTGTACGCGCTGATCCTTCCCTCGGGCGCCGATGCCGCCTACACCCTCGCCGAGGCCTACGGGCCCGGCACCGGCGCGTTCGTGGCCAAGATGAACGCCACGGCACGGGCGCTGGGCCTGACCAGGACGCATTTCAGCAACTTCGACGGGCTTCCCTATCCGGCCGAGTATTCGACGTACTCCACCGCAGCCAACCTGATCACGCTCGGCCTGGCCGCGATGAAATCGGCGGTCTTCCGCTCGATCGTGGGCCGGCGCACCTACCGGATCAGCGCCGGATCCGGGCATCACGCGTACTTCTGGCGGAACACCAACCCGCTGCTCGGCGTGTACCAGGGCGCGATCGGCATCAAGACCGGATTCACCGCGGCCGCGGGCCACTGCCTGCTCTTTGAGGCCACGCGGGACGGCCGCACGTTCATCGGCGTCAACCTCGACAGCCCCGGCGTCGGCACCACGG
Source organism: Streptosporangiaceae bacterium (assembly GCA_030042885.1). The sequence continues at coordinate 16,299 of JASHYW010000095.1, forward strand.
TCAACGGAGCCGACGCGACCCGCATGCTGAACTGGGCTTTCAGCACTCGCTGACCTGCGGCCTGCGCCGATAACCGGGCCGCAACCCTGGCCCCGAAGGCGCCCTAAGGGTCCGCGAAGACCCCCTCGCGCCGGTCATAGTCATAGCGGTAGATCTGCCGGCCGTCCACGAAGGCCCGCTCGGCCCGGCTCATCACGTCCAGCGGGTCGCCGGACCAGATCACCAGATCGGCGTCCTTGCCTGCCGACAGCGAGCCGATCCGGTCCGCGCAGCCGATGATCCGGGCCGGATTGATGGTGACGGCGCGCAGCGCCGTCACCGGATCCAGGCCCTCCTTGACCGCCAGCGTGGCCTGGTGGATGAGGAAGTGGATCGGCACCACCGGGTGGTCGGTGGTGATCGCGATCGTCACCCCGGCCGCGGCCAGCCGGCCCGGGTTGGCCAGTGACCGGTTGCGCAGCTCGACCTTGGACCGGCTGGTGAACAGCGGCCCGATGATCACTGGAATCGACGCGGCAGCGATCTGATCGGCCAGCAGGTACGCCTCGGTCCCGTGGTCGATCACCAGGTCGTACCCGAACTCCCTGGCCATCCGCATCGCGGTCGCGATGTCATCGGCCCGGTGGCAGTGCTGCCGCCACGGGATCTCCCGGCGCAGCACGCGGCTGAGCGCCTCGAGCTTGAGGTCGCGTTCGACCACGGACCGTTCGGCAGAAGGATCTT